>JALOPN010000406.1 GCA_025453875.1 Gemmatimonadaceae bacterium
CGAACTGCTGCAGCTGCTGCGGCGCCTGCCCGCCCGCGAGGAGTTCGAGCTCGAACCTGTCTCGCCCGGTGAGCTCATCGAGGATGCCGTGGCGCTGCACGGGTTCCACTGCGACCTGCGGGATGTGCCGGTGCAGGTCGACGTGGCGCCCGATGTGCTGCCGGTGCTCGTCGAACCACACGCCTTGCGTCAGGCGCTGCTGCTCGCGCTGTCCACGGCGAAGCGCACGGCCGCGCGAGATGCGCACGGGCAGCTGGCCACGACCCGCATCGTTGTCACAGGCGACGCCGAGTCGGTGATCGTGCGTGTGCACGGCACGGCTGTCGACGCTGCCGGCGGCGATGCGCTCGCCACGCGCGAACGCGACGCCATGGCGCAGTGCCTCGCCGGCGCGGGCGGTGCGATCCATCCGCTCGACGATGGCGGATGGACGATTCAGCTCCCCTCGCTGTTGGCCGCGCGACGCGCTGGCCGCTGACCGCGCGCTCACGCGTCCGACTCCGCGGTCACCGCCACGTTCGGATCGGCGCGTCGAACCGGAGCGACGAGACCAGCGGGCGCGAGGCCAGCCGGCACCGTGGCACCCGCCGAGACGGTCGCACGCTGTGTCTCGCGCGCGACCTGATCGGCGATCTCGCCGCGCAGAATGCGCAGTGAGGACGGCGCCTCGATGCCGAGGCGGACGCCACCCTTGTCGCAAGCCACGACCACGATGCGAATCCCGCCCTCGATGAGGATCGACTCGCCTTCCTTCCGTCCGAGCACGAGCATGATGGTGACTCCGCTCAGATGAGGCCAAGGACAGTCTGCAGCATCTCGTCGGCCGTCTTGATGAGCTTCGTTGCGGCCACGTAGGACTGCTGCACGCGCATGAGCTGAATCAGCTCTTCGTCCGTGCTGACTCCGCTCACGGTCTGACGACGCGTCTCCGCCTGGTCCACGAGTGTGCTGCGCACCGTGATGTCGTCCGACGCGGCACGCACGTCGAGGCCAAGCCGCGTGATCGTGCTGCGAAAGAAGACATTGAAGCCCGCGGTCTCCGTTTCGCCCGACGGTCCCGTCCACGTGATGGCCGATGTGTTGTTGCGTAGCGCCGCGAGGTCGAGCGCGACGGCGTTGTCGAGCGGCGCCATCGGATCACGGGATACGGCGATCGCATTCGGATCACTTGCCACGCCCGTCGAGAGCGCAATCGAACTCGCGCGGACCGGATTGGTGACCGATCCCGGATCGAAGAAGTTGCCCGCGGCGACGCCGGGGGGCGTTCCCGTCGGAAATACGTAGCCGCTGGTGTGCAGCGTGTTCACCGTGGTCACGAGCCGCGACGCGAGCGTGTCGAGTCGGCTGCGCATCGTCGGGATGTCCCGATTGATGACCGGCATATCGGCCGGCGGTACCGCCGGCGGCGGTGTGGGCGGGTCGAGTTCGACCGACAACGCGCGGGCGTTGCCACCGTCCACGAGTGTCGAGTTGGCAATCACCACCGTCACCGAGCCGTCTCGCTGTGGCTCTGCGCGCGTTCCCGCCATGCGTGAGAGATCGTCGAGCAGCAGGTCGCGCTGGTCGCGCAGTTCGGACGCGGTGCTGCCACCGGCTTCCGCCGTCACGATGCGCGAGTTGAGCTCCGCGACCTGCGTGGCAAGCTGATTGATCTCCTTGACCGCCGTATCGAGTCGATCGGTGGTCTGCCGGGCGACCTGCGAAAGGCGCGTGTCGAAATCGTTGAAGAGCTGCGCGAGCTGTCGTCCGCGCTGCTGCACCACCGACTTGTTGGCGAGACTGCCCGGCGAACTGGCGAGATCGCTGAACGCCGACCAGAACTGGTCGAGCGTCGCGGCCATTCCCGATTCGGAGGGTTCACCAAAGATGTCTTCGACCTGCGTCAGCATGTCACGCCGATACGTCGATTCGCCGAGCAGCGTATTGGCGCTCCGGAAGGCGTTGTCGAGCAGCTGGTCGCGCTGGCGCTCGATGCCCATGAAGCGCACACCGGTGCCGATGTTGCCCACCGGCATGCGCACGGGATCACTCGCGGCCAGCAGCGGGCGCTGGCGCGAGTAGCCTGGCGTCTCGGCGTTCGCGACATTCTGCGAGACGATCTGCAGGCGCGCGATGCCGAAGAGGCCGGTGGTCATGGTCGGGCGGTCCGGTTGACGACGAGGCCGCGCGAGGCGGCCACGCCGTGGTCGACATCGCGCGTTGCGTAGGTTGCCGCCTGCTCGGGCTGTCCCGAGCGGGCCCGCACCTGACTGGCGTTCTGCGCGAGCGCTTCGCGCAGCAGCTTGCGATTGAGGCCGACTTCACGCGCGAGCGTATCGGCCGAGGCCTGCAGTCGCTGCCGCGCCTCACGCAGCCGATCGTCGGCCTGTGCGCCAAGACGCGCTTCGAGCTCGCGCAGCGGCATGTCGGCGGTGCCGCCGAGCAGTTCGTTGAGTTGCCGACGGCGCTGCCGTGCCTGGCCGAGGGTAGCGAGGATGCGGTGCGTGGCGAAGACACTTTCGTCGACGCCGTCGATGTCGTCGGCGCCCACGGCGGAACGCTGGCGACGCATCTGCGCGACGAGATCA
>JALOPN010000135.1 GCA_025453875.1 Gemmatimonadaceae bacterium
CACCGCACGCGTGCGCTGGCGCTCAAGACCGCGCTCGAGGCGTTTCACAAGGACGCGCTGATCACCATCGTGCGCGCGCTCAAGGCCGATCCGCGCGGGAAGGAGCTGCTGCTGGAGTTGGTGGACGACCCGGGCGTGTATACGCTCTTCGCCATGCACGGCATCGTGAAGGCCGACGTGCGCACGCGGGTCGCGGCCGCCATCGAGCAGCTGCGTCCCTACACCCAGTCGCACGGTGGTGACGTCACGCTGGTCGATGTGCAGGGCGACACGCTCTTCGTGCGTCTCTCCGGTGCGTGCAACGGTTGCTCGATGTCGTCGGTCACGTTGCGCAATGGGCTCGAGGAATCACTCAAGACGCAGGTCCCCGAGATCACACGCATCGAAGTCGTGCCCAACGAACCCGAGGGCCCTGCGCTCGTGTCGCTGCAGCGCGCGAGCCCGAACGACGGGTGGATCGAGGGACCGGAGGCCGAGGCCGTTGTGGATGGCGCGCCGTATCGCTTCGAACTCGCCGATGGACGCAGTGTGGTGCTGCTGCGCGTTGACGCGGAACTGCACGCCTGGTGGAACGCGTGCGCGCACCTCGGGCTCCCGATCGACGGCGGCCGCATCGATCGCGAAGCGCGCACCATCACCTGTCCCTGGCACGGCTTCCGCTTCGACTGCAGCACCGGTGAGTGTCTCACCGCACCGCAGGCCCAGCTCGAAGGTGTGCCGCTGCGCGTGGTGAGCGGCCGCATTCAACTGCGACCGGACGCGTGAGCATGCAGCCGTTGCGTCGTCTGGGCGCGGCCTCGCCGTTCGGACTCGCGCTGCCGGCCGCGCAGCCCACGGCGGGGCAGCTCTACGCCCCGCGTGGCGTGTGGTTCGATGACGCGCACGTGATCGTGTGTGATTCAGGCAATCATCGCGTGCTCATCTGGCATGGGCACCCCGACCTCGATGGTCGCGACGCCGACGTCGTGCTCGGGCAGCCCGATTTCACGAGCGAGGGACCGGCCGCCGGTGGCCGGTCCATCGAGAACGGATTGCACCTGCCCACCGCCGTGCTCGTGCACGATGGCAAGCTGCTGGTGGCCGATGCCTGGCATCATCGGGTGCTCGTGTGGGATCACATCCCGACGCGCAGCAACACGCCGCCTTCGTGGAGCATCGGACAGCCGACGCTCGCCGACGGCACACCGAACGCCGGACGCACAGTCGATGCCGGCACGCTCTACTGGCCCTACGGCCTCGGCGTCGTGGGCGACATGTTCTGGGTGGCCGACACCGGCAATCGACGTGTGCTCGGGTGGCACGACGGCGTGCCGTACTCGGGGCGCGAGGCGGATGTCGTGCTCGGCCAGCCCGACTTTGCGCATAACGATGAAAACCGTGGGGGCGTGCCGCATGGCGCGTCGTTCCGCTGGCCGCACGCCATCACCGGTGATGCGGAGACGCTCTACGTGGCCGACGCCGGCAACCATCGCGTGCTCGGATGGACGCCGACACCGGCGTCGGATCGCCCCGCCGATCTGCTGCTCGGACAGTCCGCGTTCGATCAGAACACCGAGTTGCCGCATCGCCCGCAGGGTGCGCATCGCTTTCGCTTTCCGTACGCGGCCTCGTCGTTCGATCGCACCCTCGCCGTGGCCGATACGGCGAACAACCGCGTGCTGCTCTGGCATGATCTGCCGCGCACCGGCATCCAGCGCCCGGCCGACGCCGTCATCGGGCAGGAGAACTTCGACGCCGCCGGTGAAAACCGATGGAAGGCGGTGTCCGATGAGACGCTCTGCTGGCCGTACGGGCTCTGGCTGCATGGCGATCGCCTCGCGATCGCCGATTCCGGCAACAACCGCGTGATGTTCTGGCACATCGGTTCTGGCGCATCACACACGTCGCCTTCTCTTCTCACCACCGCCGGAGCCTGACCATGTGTCTCGCCGTTCCTGGCCGCATCGCCGACATCTTCGAGGAGCACGGCACGCGCATGGCGCGCCTCGATTTCGGCGGCATCCACAAGACCGTCTGCCTCGCCTATCTCCCGGACGCCGTGGTGGGCGACTACGCCATCGTGCACGTGGGCTTCGCGATCAGCCGCATCGACGAAGCCTCGGCGCAGGAGACGCTGCGGCACTTCCGCGAGCTCGGTATTCTCGAAGAGGAGCTCGGCGAAGTTGCCGATCACGAGTACGCGCCGCCGCCACCCTGCCCGATTCCGTCATGAAGTACCTCGAGGAGTTCCGCGACGGGGCGATTGCGCAGCGCATCGCCGCCGAGATCCGACAGATGACCACGCGTCCGTGGGCCATCATGGAAGTGTGTGGTGGCCAGACGCACAGCATCCTGCGCAACGGCATCGACCAGCTGCTGCCGCCGGAGATCGAGCTCATACACGGTCCCGGCTGTCCGGTGTGCGTGACGCCGCTCGAGATGATCGACAAGGCGCTCGCCATTGCGGCGCGTCCGGACGTGATCTTCTGTTCGTTCGGCGACATGCTGCGCGTACCGGGTACCGACCGCGATCTGTTTCGTGTGAAGAGCGAGGGCGGCGATGTGCGCGTGGTGTATTCGCCACTCGATGCCGTCGCGCTCGCCCGCAAGCACCCAGACAAGCAGGTCGTGTTCTTCGGCATCGGCTTCGAGACCACGGCGCCTGCCAATGCGATGGCTGTGCACGTCGCGAAGCGCGAGGGGCTGCGCAACTTCTCCATGCTGGTGTCACACGTGCTCGTTCCACCCGCCATCGACGCGATCATGCGCTCGCCCACCAACCGCGTGCAGGCGTTCCTCGCGGCGGGGCACGTCTGCAGCGTGATGGGCTTCTGGCAGTATCCGCCGCTGGCGACACAGCATCGCGTGCCCATCGTGATCACCGGCTTCGAGCCGCTCGATGTGCTGGAGGGCATCCGCCGGACGGTGCGACAGCTCGAAGCCGGCGAGGCCCGCGTCGAGAACGCCTACGAGCGGGTCGTGAACTTCGACGGCAACCAACCGGCCCAGGCACTGCTCGAGGAAGTGTTCGCCACGACCGATCGCGCGTGGCGCGGCATCGGGGTGATCCCGCAGAGCGGCTGGCGGCTCAGCGACGCCTACGGGGACTACGACGCCGAGGATCGCTTCGACGTGCGGGACATCCGCACCGTGGAATCGCCGCGGTGCCGCGCCGGCGAGGTGCTGCAGGGATCGATCAAGCCCACCGAGTGCGAAGCGTTCGGCCGCGAGTGCACGCCACGCGCGCCACTCGGCGCCACCATGGTGTCGAGTGAAGGGGCCTGCGCCGCGTACTTCAACTACGGGCGCGTCGTGCAGCTCGAACGGGTGGTGTCGGCATGAGCACGACGGCGCACGACGTTTCCGTGAGCGAGGCGGCCGCACCGTCGTTCGAGGGGTGGACGTGTCCGATGCCGCTGCGCGACTATCCCACCATCGTGCTCGGGCATGGCGGCGGTGGCCAGCTGTCGGCGGAGCTGGTGGAGCATCTGTTCCTCCCCGCCCTCGGTGGTGCCGATGCGGCCGCGCTGGCTGATTCGGCCGTGCTCACGTTGCCGGGAGCGCGCATCGCGTACAGCACCGATTCGTTCGTCGTGCGGCCGCTGATCTTTCCCGGTGGCAGCATCGGCACGCTCGCCGTGCATGGCACCGTGAACGATCTCGCGATGAGCGGGGCCACGCCGATTGCATTGAGCGTGGGCTTCATTCTCGAGGAAGGGCTGCCCATGGCCACCCTCGCGCGCATCGTGCACGATCTTGGTGCGGCGGCGCGGGAGGCCGGCGTGCGCATCGTCACCGGTGATACCAAGGTGGTGGAGCGCGGACACGGCGACGGGATCTACATCAACACGTCCGGCATCGGCGTCGTCCCGCCGGGTCGCAACATCGGGCCGACACGCGTCTCCGCTGGTGATGTGATTCTCGTCAGCGGCACGATCGGCGACCACGGCATGGCCATCATGTCGCAGCGGGAAGGGCTGGAGTTCGAAACCACCATTCAGAGCGACTCGGCGGCGCTGCACACGCTGGTGGCAGCCTTGCTCGACGCCGCGCCCGGAACGCGTTCCCTCCGCGACCCGACGCGCGGTGGAGTGGCGTCGTCGCTCAACGAGATTGCGCGCGCGTCCAACGTGGGGCTCGTGGTGCGAGAGGAGTCAGTGCCTGTCCGGCCTGCCGTCCGTGCGGCCTGTGAGCTACTCGGCCTCGATCCGTTCTTCGTCGCGAACGAAGGGAAGCTGCTGGCCATCGTGCCGGCGGCCGAGGCCGACGCCGCGTTGGCGGCCATGCGGGCGCACACGCTCGGGCGGGACGCCACCATCATCGGCGAGGCGGTGGACACGCACCACGGCATGCTCGTGGGCCGTACCGGCATCGGTGCGCGGCGTGTGATCACGATGCAGATCGGGGAGCAGTTGCCGCGGATCTGTTGAGCGCCGTGTCTGCGTCGCTCTCTTCGTAGAACTGGGCGCGCCAATGATGGCACCGTCGATGATTGTGCTCGCCCTCAGCAGGAGTTTCCGCGGCTTCAGCAGCGCTTTCGCCGCGTCGGACATGCGCGCGGCTAGCGGAGCGCCACCAGCGAATAGCAGATTCGACACGTGGTGGTCTCATCGGGCACCGTGTCGCTCAGCAGATTGATCCGGGCGAAGCGCCGAATCGACGCCGAATCGTCGAGCATGTCCTCCGCCTTCAAGTCAGAGCGAGAGAGACACTGCTGGCGAAGGTAGATGCGGAGCATGGTCCCCAGTTGCCGCGGGCGTCGTCCGCGCCCCGCCTTCGGATAGTGTGGTGCCACCGGGGCCTGGGCGGTCGTCCACACGACCATCTGGTCCATCGCGGTGAGCAACGGCTCGTGGCAGGTGTGGAGTTACCAGGCTTTCGTGGAGGGCGCTAACGTCAAGCACCTCAATGAAAGGGGGATTTCGTGCCAGCGAAGCCCGAGGGAAACCGCGTCCGCCTGAAGTACGAGTTCATCAAGGCCCACCGCAAGAAGTTTCCGACCGAGGTCATGTGCCGCGAGTTGGGCGTCGCGCCCAGTGGTTACTACCAGTGGCTCAAGTGCCCGCAGTCGAAGCGGGCGGTTGAAGATGCCCGGCTGTTGCGCTTGATCCGCGCGTCGTTCACGGCAAGCCAAGGGATCTACGGCGCGCCTCGCGTGTTCCTCGATCTGCGGGAGGCGGGCGAGACGTGCAGCAAACACCGAGTCGCTCGCCTGATGCGGGAAGCAGGGCTCCGCGCCCTGCATGGCTATCGCACGCGCCGTTGGGAGGTGGGCAAGCCAGCCGTCCTCACGCCGAATCTCCTCCAGCGGCAGTTCTCGCCGACCATCCCAACGTGGCCTGGGCGACCGACATCACGTACATCCGTACATGGCAAGGGTGGCTCTACCTCGCGGTGGTCATTGACCTGTTCTCACGCAAGGTGGTCGGGTGGTCGACTGCTCCGACGATCCATCGCGAACTCCTCTTGAACGCGCTCGCGGCCGCCGTCAAGCAGCGCCGGCCACGCGGCACGATCATTCATTCCGATCAGGGCTCGCAAGGCGGATTCAATCGGTCGTCGCAACACCTCCAATCAGGAGGTGTTCATGGGACGACCCGCAGGATGGATGAAGGCATTGACCGGGAGGGAGGCAATGCGCTCTCCGGGGGCTCCCTCGCT
>JALOPN010000136.1 GCA_025453875.1 Gemmatimonadaceae bacterium
AGGTCGGCGACGCGGTCGCTGCCGAGTGTCGTGCCGATGGTCTCGCGGATGGGGCGCACGGCGAAGTAGCCGCCGAGCACGCAGAAGAAGAGCGAGAACGCGGCGCTGACCGCGGGGAGCTCGTGCGGCTCGATGGCGGTGGAGCGGGCGAGCAGGCGGGCGAGCAGCGTCGGAGGCGTCTGGGCGGTCACGGCGGGGAAGCTCGCGCCGCGGCACGAACGGGGCAAGCGGTGGCGCTTGGCGTGTGGTGCGGCGATGCGTTCGTTACAGTCGAGTTCGCTTGCATCACCGCCCGACGGGCCACATGATCGGTGAGTCCTCACGCACGTCGGGCGGCGCGACCGCGCCGTCACGACGTCCTGCTGTCGTTTCACGCCATCACTTGGAGGTGACCTGTCATGCGCGACGTGCTGTACGCATGCGATCGGCAGGGCGCCCAGACGGCGGAGGCCCAGTGCGTTCAGCCATGACGCGCTCCACGATGCGCATCGTCGGGTTCGTCCTGTCGATTCTTCACACGGCCTTCCTCATGAGCCCGTCGGGCCGGTTGGCGAAGGGGCAGGACCGGGTGCCAATCAGCGCCCTTCGCGCATACCTGCACGACCGCGCCGAGCTTCTGGGGGCGGAAGGGCGATTGCTATTGTGCCCTGGCCTTGTCGCTCCGACGGCAGATAGTTCGCTCTTGGCAAGGGAACTCGGCAGAACGGTTGTTCTGATTTCCGATTGCTCGTCGGCGCAAGGACGAAGTGAGCAAGACGTCCCCGGCGACGCCCTGCTGATCAGACGTTCCATGCTCGCCGGCGACACCTTGATCCTCATCGGTGGAGGATTTCGGCGGGGAGTCGCGAACTCCGGACCGACGGAGTTCTCAGCCTGGGGTGAGCGCGCCGCGTTGCTTCGAGTCGGAGTAGACGATGCTTGGTTTGTCGTTTCGGTTACGCTCACGGGGGTCGAGCGAGCGATGAATCGCCGCCCGCCGCACTCGCCCGCCGCAACCGATTCGACCAAGGCACTCGTCTCGCTGCCAGTCGTTGATCCGGCTCCCTGACGGCTTGGGGATACTCAATGATTCGTGAAGCCCAAACCGTTTCGGGCACTGTCGCGCCACCTCCGGATTCTCGCGCTCGCAGGGGCAGCGTGAGCTTGCTCTTGCTTCGATGGCATGCAACCGGCGCGCCCCTGGCATTCGCAGTCGCGCTGATCGGCGCGATCTACGACGCCCGTCGACGCGGCCCCCTGGGTCTTCCCTACGTGGCGCAGGAACTGGCGGTCCCGCTCCTCGTGGCGCTCATGATTGCCCTTCCGGTGGTGTTGTCCGCCACGCTTGTTTGGGCGCGTCTGGCGCGACGGGTACGGCCGTTGGAATGGCACACGCTCGTGCGAATCATGGCACTGCTTGCCCTCTCGCAGGGGGTGGCTCTCACCAGCTTCCTCGTCGGGGCCGTGCTTACGGGCCGACCCACCGAGGTGTGGATGATCACCGATCGATTCTCGTGGCTGCCCCAGATTCCCGCGCTCGTCATACTGCTCTGGCCGATCATGGCGAGCTGGCTCGTATTGCCGCGACTGCTGGTCCCGTCCCTGCGAGGTCCGATTGTGTGAGCTGTTCTGTGTCAGTGTCTCTCTCGCTGACCTTCGGTGCCGACCATCGATCACCGCGCCGTTGCCGCGGCGACTCTTTCTATCGGGAGATTCGCCTTACCACGGAGCGCATCTCCGCGAATCCGGTGGGCGTCACTTCTTCCCGTCTGATGGTGGATCATCAGACTACAACGACTCGGCAGTTGTCCTTTCCCGTTGATGTGACGTCGCCCGACGTCGCACGTGCTATCCCGATCCGTGTGTAATGCCATGCGATACGGACTTTGTTCGGCGCTTCTGATCGCGGTTCTGGCGTGCGATCCGGCGCTCCTGCGCGGGCAATCCAACCCGCTCACGCCTTCGCTGCGTACCGAGCGCGCGAACACGGTGCTGGGCGCGCGGATTCAGTGGCTGGAGGATACGCTGCCGATCGATCCCTGCAGTATCCTGCGAGCGACCGGTGACACCGGTTTCGTCAGCCGTCTCGACGCGGAGGTTCGGTCGCGGCTGCTGGATCGACACGTGGCAACGCCGTGCACGCCGCTCGGTGGGGGAAGTCCGGTGGCCCATGTCGAACTCGCATCCGTGACCGGCACACGGGATGCTGCGGTGATCACACTGCTGGTGCACGGACGCGGTATCGGGTCGCTGTTGCAGCGGCATCGCTTCGATGCGACCAACGGCTGGCGCATCGAGATCGAGTTTCCCGTTGCGCAGAATGATCGTGCGCCCAGGCCCGCACCACCGGACACATTGCGGAACGATCGCGCCGGTCTCCCATCCGATTCGCTGACCGTCGCCGATCGCTCCGACCGATGCTCCTCGTGCTGGCTGCGTGGACGCGGGCAACTCGGCGTTGGTCGCCGCAGTACGAAAACGCCACGTGGGTGACGTGGAATCGTCTCCGTCTTCCGGTCACCGTCCGGGTGCAGCTCCCGCGTCCGCTCGTACCGTTGATCGGGCACGGAACCGCGTCGGGTGGCGACATCGTGCTCCGCTCAACCACCGGTCGCCCTGCGCGACGACCACGGCGACCAACACCTGCTCCCCGTCATGATTCCCTCGAGGCGTTCGCTGGGTCACTTGGCCTGCGTCATGCTGATGCCGTGGGTTCTGCCGGCCCAAGCCGACACGGTGTCGGCCACGCAGCGGGTCACGTGGGCCAGTCAGGCCCTCACCGCGCGCATCCGTGTGCTCGACGAGCATCTCCGCGTGGATGCGTGCAGCTTCGTGTCGGCCACCGGTGACACGGCCTTCATGCGGCACGTCGATGACCGGGTGCGGCATCTTCTGCTCGACCTTCCGTACTCGCCCGGATGCCTGCGTCCGACGGGGGAGGAAGGTCCGGCGTTCGTGGAGGTGGCGTCGGTGACGTCTGATTCTGCCGGTCCGGTGATTCGACTGCTTGTACGGTCTGGTCGCGCCGTGACGCGCGCGGAGGAGTACCGGTGGCGCGATGTGCGCTGGAGCATTCGCATCGACGAGCCCGCACGGCGGTTTGAAGGTGATCGTGTCTACGGCCTTGAGCGTGTTGCCACGACGATCGAACTGCGTGAGCCGCGACTGCGTGTTGTCGCCACGGCAATACGTGCACTCCCCATCCGCCCGGATGTGGAACGTGTGGTGACCGAAGACGAACTGCTGGCACAGGCCGCACTCGGAGACGATCAGCGACTGGCGCTGCGCGGTCTGCTGTCCGAAGTGCGCTGGTTTGCCAGCATCGCTGATTCCCGTCGGTATTGCGGCGCCGTCAACCGCGAGTGCTCGCGCGTCATCCTGCGCGAGTTGCAGCTGACCGACGATGACTGGCGGGTGACGCTCGACGTGTCTCTTGAAAATGCATTCGACGTGCAGGAGTACGTCGTCACGATCCGCGCCACGGCGCAGGGCGAGTCGGTGCGATCGGTGAGCATCGGCGCGAGGCGTCGTTGTGAGCGGTGAGCGCGCACGCCAGGCGCTCGGCGAGTTGCTGCTGCCCCTCACACCGAGCGAGCGGTACCCACCCGATGTGGAGTGACATCGGGCGACTTGTTGTCGGACGATTGCGGATCTACCATCCGTTTCCATGACCATGCGTCTCTTCGCCTCGTTGGCGCTCTATAGCGCGAGCCGCTTCACCACCGATGCCGACGCGCTGCTGGCCGTGGCGGATCACGCGCAACGCGCGTTCGCATGGCGACCGTTGCGCTACGCGGATGCGCGGTCTCTCGACTCCGGGCGAGGGACCGGCGATCGTGCGCTCACCGCCGAGACGATGCGCCGGTTCGCGGCCGGATTCGCCGATGGTCGGTTCGATGCACTGAGCCTTGCTGAACGCTCGGCGCGCGAGGCCGCCAGCAGCCCACCGCCGGTCAACGAGGCGTACGTCAATCTGGCGTACCGCGCCCGGAATTTTGGTATGCAGGGGGACGATCCGCAGAACCTGCTGCCGCTCGCGACCACGATGTTCGCCGAGGTCGAGAGCCGGTGGCCGACGGCGACGCAGCGTGACGCGTTGTGGGATCTCGCGCGAGTCACGGAGGCTCGTTACGGCTGTCTCTTCATCGGCGTGGATATGTGGCGGGCTCGCAGTGAGGCCACGCTCACAGTGACGACCGACATGAGCAACCCGGATCCGGTGTGGATGTGGGAGATCGTTCGTCAGCAGCGGTATCGCCACCAGTTCGGTCAACGCGTGCGCGGGGCCTTCTGGGGGAACTTCCTGCCACACCCGCTGGTCGAGGCCGTCGGAGGCGTGAGCGCGATAGTGGCGGCGGGGGCGTCGTGCGTGGCGCGCATCAGCGACGACCTGACCTGGGTGCAACTCACCGAGACGGTGGATGAAGCGCTGCACGAGGACGGGGCCACGCGCCTCGACCGCTTGCGAGCGCTGTTCGAACCGCTGATGGGTGCCTCATCAAGCGATACGTGACGTTCTGCGGAGGGATCTGATGAGCATGATGGCCACGTTCGTTGCGTTGCCTGCGCCCGACCTCGTCGTACTGCGCGAGGATCCGGAGCGCGTCGTGGATGCGCTCGATCGCTGGCGCAACGACGGCTCACTCGAGCACGTGTTGGAACTCGGCAAGGCATGGCACGGCGTGCATTTCCTTCTCACCGGGGACCCGGATGGTGGGGAGGCGCCGCTCGCGCTCGCGATCTTCGGCGGCGTGGAGCTCGGCCCGGATCTCGGCTACGGTCCCCTGCGTGTCCTCGAGCCCGAGGAGGTGCGCGACGTGTCGGCGGCACTCGCTGCATTGCCAGCGGAGGCGTTGCGAGCACGATTCTCGCCCGAGCAGTTCGAAGCGGCGGAGATCTACCCGTTCGGTATCTGGGCGGACGAAGGAGCCGATGCGTTCACGTGGCTCGCTGACGCCTACAACGCGATGCAAGCGCATTATCGACAGGCGGCCGCGAACGGGCACGCCATGCTGCTCATGATCACGTGACGGCGAGCGCGTCATGCGGTCGTCGTCCGCCCCCTACCTCCGCCCCCGCGATGGCGTCCCGTGCGGTCGCCGCTCGCGCGCCGCGCCGCGACGATCGGCCGCCGGCGGCGTGATCGCCAGCCGCGGCCGGATCGCCACGCGCCACGGGACGGGCACACGCGCCGGCGGTGCGCCCTTGTCGACGCGCACCTCGGCCGTGGGACGCGCCTGCACGCGCAACCGCAGCGTGGGGCCGCCGCTGATCACCGGCGCGGCGGCCGACACGGCGCCCACCACGAGCAGCGCGGTCTCCCGCTCGCGCGCCAACTGCGCCAGGCGCACGCTCGACGCGCGCGGCAGCGGACGCACGCCGTCGAGCACCACGAGCGCGAACACTCCACTGCGCAGCAGACGATCGGCACACCACGCGGCCCGCTCGGCGTCGTGCGGACGGATCACCACGAGCCGCGCTCCCAGATCGGCCCAGTCCTGCGGGGCCAACGTGCGCTCGGCGTCGATCACGGCCACCCACCGGCCGGCCGCCAGCACCTCGGCCACGAGGCGCCGCGCGAGCGTGGTGCGGCCGGCGCTGCGTGGCCCCACGAGTTCGGTGATGCCGGCGCGCGGCACG
>JALOPN010000137.1 GCA_025453875.1 Gemmatimonadaceae bacterium
AGCGACGCCGCGTCGAGATCGTCGGTGGACCCGATCAGGGAGTGGTGGAACGGATGGGACGGCGGATAACAGAGCGCCGGCAGACGCTCCCACCAGGTGCCGTACGGCTGATTGTCCACCGACCAGAGCCGTTCGTTCTTCACCACGTCCCGCTGGGTGTCGAGCTTCGGCTGGGTCATCGCCGGCAGCAGCCGCGCCATGCGATCGGCCTCGAGCCAGAGCGCGAGGGCCAGCTGATTCGACGGGACGGTCTCGTAGTAGTTCGTGCGATCGAGCCACGTGGAGCCGTTGAGCGTGCCACCGGCGCGCTGCACACACTCGAAGTGCTCGTTGGCGGCGACGTTCGCCGAGCCTTGGAACAGCATGTGCTCGAACAGGTGCGCAAAGCCGGTGCGACCGGCGCGCTCATTGGCGGACCCCACGTGGTACCAGAGGTTCACGGCCACGATTGGCGCCGTATGATCCTCGGACAGTACCACGTGCAGTCCGTTCGGAAGGGTCAGGCTCTCAACGGGGATCTGCATCGCCTAAATTGGCCTTGGTGTCACGCGTGGAGGAACCCCGTGCGGCATGTTGGTTCCATTCTCGACTTGGCTCACCACATGAACCTGCATCGCGGTCCACGATTTCGCTCTCGCTGGTGCGTGCTTGCCCTCGCCGCACTGGTGAGTGCCTGTGATCGCACGGACCCGGCGGTCCCGACGTCACTTGTACCGGTCGGTGCAAACGCCCTGACCGCGCGCGCCGGTGAAACACTGTCGGCGCCGCCGGCGGTGATCCTGACCGACCAACGGAGTCGGGCGTTGGCGAATACGTTGGTCACCTGGCAAACCGGTGCCAGCTCCGGGAGCATCGACATCGATACCGTGCGCACGGACGCCACAGGCCGAGCGGCGATCGGACGGTGGACGCTCGGTCCGATCGTGGGCCTGCAGACACTGACCGCCACGGTGAGCGATGTCGAGCCCGTGGTGTTTCGTGTGACCGTGTCTGCAGGCGCCGCCAGTGCGCTGCTCCGACGCGTCCCGGAGTTTCAGGAGACGCGCGTCGAGTCGAGGGTCCCGCAAGCGCCCGCCGTGCAAGTCGTGGATGCGTTCGGCAATCCGGTGGCGGGTGAAGCGGTCACCTTCGTGGTGACGAACGGTGGTGGGGTGCTGCTCGATGCGACCGGTGCGGCCGCCGGTGTGCAGATCACGCGCACGTCCGACGCCAACGGCGTCGCGCAGGTGGACGGCTGGCGGGTTGGCACCAACGTCACGGAGCAGAATCGCGTCGTGGCCAGTCTCGCGTCATTGGGCACCGGCGCCACATTTCGCGTGAATCCGCGCGCCGATGTACCGGCGCGCCTCGAAGCGGCCGCTCCACGATCGCAACAGGGTGTGCCGGGTGTCGATGTGCCGTCACGACCGGCGGTTCGCGCGCTGGATCGGTTCGGCAATCCGGCCGGTGGAGCGACCGTCGTCTTCACGCCACGCGATGGGGCCGGCGTCGTGATCGGCAATGTGCGCGTCACGGCTGATGGCGATGGGATCGCGCGTGTCGGACGCTGGACACTCGGCACCGACAGTGTGCAGCGACTCGATGCGACGTCACCGCAGTTTCCGGCCGATACCTTCACCTTCACGGCCACGGCGGTCGCGTCGATCTTCTCCTTCGACGTGCGGTTCCTCAACGGCACACCGAGCGCGCGCAATCTCGCCGCCGTGGAAACCGCCGTGGAGCGCTGGCGTCGCGTGATCGCCGGACAGACGCCGCCCGTGCGTGTGGTCGCCAACCCCGATGTGTGTGGACCCGGCGTGCCGGCGATCGACGAGGACATCGTCAATGTCCGCGTCTACGTGAATCTCGACAGTATCGACGGCCGCGGATCGATTCTCGGTCGTGCCGGCCCGTGCTTCATTCGAACCACCAGCGGATTGCCCGTCGTCGGCTTCGTCGAACTCGACACCGCCGACCTCGCCACGCTCGACCAGAACGGCACGCTCGACGACGTGATGACCCATGAGTTCGGTCACGTGCTGGGCTTGCAAGCCTTCAACTGGGAGCGACGTGGCCTGCTCAACACCACCAACAGCAACGATCCCTTCTTTCAGGGATCGATCGGTCGCGATGGCTTCGCCGACATCGGTGGTGCGATCTATCCCGGCATTCCCGTACCGGTCGAGGAGACGGGCGGGGCCGGCACACGCCTGTCGCATTGGCGCGCGAGTGTGCTGCAGCGCGAGCTCATGGTGGGCTTCGCGCGCACAGGTGGCATGCCGCTCTCGCGCCTGACTGTCGGCGCACTGGCCGATCTGGGGTACGTCGTGCGCGTCGACAACGCCGAAGCGTTCACCGTGCCGCCCTTCGGTAGTGCGGCGTGGGGTGAGATGGTCATGCCGGGATCGACTCGCGTGCTGTCGTACGGCGACGATCACTGGCCAACGGCGGTGTACGAGGTCGATCGCTCGGGACGGCAACGTCTGGTGCGCGCCGGCGACTGGCGAGTGACGCGGCGCCGCTGACGGTGGTGTGTATCGGTGCGGTCGCGCGGTGCGGTCGCGCAGCGCGGACCGACCGCGCCGTCAGCGTCCGGCCGTGTCGCTCGCCAACGCGTGCCGCGCAAACTGCAGCAGATCGGCCGGCACGGCGAACGACTCGCGCACGGCGTACTCGAACTCGAGCAGCGGATTGCGACTGATCGGACTCGTGCGCGTCGGTGACACCTTGGGCGTCAATCCATGCAGTCGCGCGAGCACCGAGAGACGCAGCATGTGAAACGGATCGCTGACGAGCAGCACGGTCGTCGCGTCGATGCGCGAGAGGGTGTCCGCCGCGTGCAGCATGGACGCGAACGTCGTGCGCCCTTCGTCTTCCCAGAGCAGCGCACGCGCCGGAATGCCGCGCTGCGTCAGATAGCGACGACCGGCGCCGGCTTCGCTTTGCGTATCGCCGTCACCGCGCCCACCGGTCAGCACGATGTACGGCGACAAGCCACGCTTGTACAACGCCAGCGCGTGATCGAGGCGCGCCTGCAGCACCGGCGAGGGACGACCCGCGTACTGCGCCGCCCCCAGCACGATGATCGCGTCGGCCAGCCGTTCGTTCGACTGCTGCGCGTCATCTCGACGCGACCAGCTCCAGACCAATGCGACCGTCACCGCCCAGCCGAACACGGCGAGCGCAAGGAATCGGCGGAGCCAGCGAAACGACGACCGGAGCATACCCCGACAAGCTAGTCACCCACCGGCACCACCGGTGGTGCCGGTGTCCGACCCAGCGGACGTTACAGGACGGGACGGGTCTCGTCGGGTTCCGGCGCGTCGACCACGTAGCCCGCCGCGCTGAGCTCCTGCGCAAACGCGTCCTGCGAGGCGGGTTCGCCGTGTACCAGATGCACGCGCTGGATCTCGCGCCGCGCCTTCACCCCACCGGCGCGCACGGCGTCGAGCCACGCCTTCAGCTCCGTGTGATCACCGTGGGCCGAGTACCCGTTGAGCACCTCGACGGAGGCGACCAGCGGTACCTCATCGCCGTAGATGCGCAGCATCGGCTGCCGCTCCACGATGCGACGCCCCAGCGTGTGCTGCGCGTTGAAGCCGACGATGAGCACGGTGTTCCGCGGATCGCTCGCGCCGTGACGCAAGTGATGCAGAATGCGTCCCGACTCGGCCATCCCGCTCGCGGCGATGAGCACCATCGGGCCATGTCGCGTATTCAGTTGCTTCGACTCTTCCACGCTGCGCGTGAAGCGCACGAGCGGAAACGCGAGCGGATCGGCCGTCTCCTGAATGAGCAGCTCGCTGCGGTCGAACACGTTCGCGTGCAGCTTGAACACGCTGGTCGCATCGAGCGCGAGCGGCGAATCGATGACGATGGGAATCTCGGGAATCTCGCCCTCGCGCCAGAGCTCGTGCAGATCGTACACCAGCTCCTGCGTGCGCCCGAGCGCAAAGGCGGGCACCAGCACGCGTCCGCCACGCTTGGCCGTCTCCCGCACCACGCGCCCGAGGTGCGCCTTGGCATCGGCCACCGTCTCGTGATCGCGATTGCCGTACGTCGATTCGAGCAGCACGGTATCCGCGCCACCGCTCGGCGGCGCCGGATCACGAATGATGGGCAAACCCGAACGCCCGATGTCGCCGGAGAAGATCACGCGATGCGTGCGATTGCCCTCGATCGCTTCGATCACGATGCTCGCCGACCCGAGAATGTGGCCCGCGTCGGTGAACTGCGCGCGCACGCCCGGCAGCACGTCCACCCAGCGATCGTACGGCACGCCGATCATCTGATCGACCGCCTGCACGGCATCGGGGAGTCCGTACAGCGGCTCGAGGACGGGACGTCCCTGTCGGGCAAGGAACTCGGCGTCACGCGTCTGGATGTTTGCCGAGTCGGCGAGCATCACGGCGCAGAGATCACGCGTCGCACTGGTCGCCCAGATGCTGCCCGTGTAGCCCTGACGCACGAGATACGGCAAGCGCCCCGCGTGGTCGATGTGGGCGTGCGACAGCAGCACGGCATCTACCGCATCGGGCGCGAGTGGCAGTCGCTCGTTCTTCTCGCGCGACTCCGCACGACGCCCCTGGAACAAGCCGCAATCGAGCAGGATGCGGCGGCCACCCACGTGGAGAATGTGGCACGAGCCGGTCACTTCACGCGCCGCACCCGCAAACTGGATGTGCATCAGATCTCCGGAGTGGGACGGATCACAGGTTGAGCCACCAGCTCACCTTGGCCAGCAGCGCACGGTTCTTCGGGCGCAGTCCATCGGGCACGTAGTTGTCCGTGTACACCAGAAAGAAGTCGGATGCCGGCTTGAAGCGCCACTGCAGGCGACTGTTGACGTTCAGATTGTCGAACTGGCTGTTGTATTGCGTGAACGTGGTCCAGAACAGCGTGGTCGTGAACGTGACGTCGATGCGCGAGCCGAACAGCCAGAGGGTGGCGTCGTCATATCCCGGCGCGAGGTCGATCTGACTGACGTTCCACGTCAGCGCGCCAGTGGCGTACTGTCGCCAGCGGTAGTTGAGCGACCCCGACGTCTGGCGCAACGACCCGTTGAAGTATCGACCACCGCGCACGCGGAACGTGCCGCTCACGACTTCGCGCGGATCGGTGGTGATGCTCGCTTCGAGCTCGGGTTGTTCGAAGGCCTCACCCGCCAGAAACGCCGGACCATTGCCACGCACGGGACGAAACGGCGCGAAGAGCTTCGTGTAGCGCGAGCGTGCCGTGATATCGAAGCGGCCGGTGTTCCGGAACTCCGCCGAATAGCGCAGCGACCCCACGCGATCGGTGAGTCCCCAGGGATCGTCCCACGTCAGGTTGGCATCCGCGCGCAGTACGTGACGATTCACGGGCGTACCGGCGGGAAACCGGCTCACCTCGAACTCGGGGTTGATGCGCTGAAAGCCACGTCGCTGCACGAAACCCGTGCGCGCGTCGAAGCCGTCGCCGATGAGCTGGTGCTCCCACTGCGCGCGCCACGTGGGCGCGTTGCGCTGCAGGCGGACGCCGTGGGAGTACGCCGAGCCCGACGCCGAGTCCGTGAGCTGCTGATGGTGAAAGAACTTGCCCACCCACGCGCCGTCCGCGCTCGCCAGATTGTAGTCCACGCCGATCACACGGTTGGCCGA
>JALOPN010000138.1 GCA_025453875.1 Gemmatimonadaceae bacterium
GCGGCATTGTACATCGGCATGACCTGCTCCACCTGCCCCCCGCGGTGTCCTCCACGACCGCTGCCCTTACACCGGTCGTGCGACAACTCTCCTCACACAAGCGGAAGTCGCTACATGCCGCGACCGCTCTTCTGGCGTTCCGTGGTAGCCGGTTTCGGGTGTTCGGTGACGGCTTGCTGAGAGTCGTCACGAGGGCCATTCTAAACTCTGTTTCAATGCGTGAGTCAAAGCAGGCGCCCGACGGACACCACTCACCCCCTAACGCCTCGTCCGATCCGCACTGTGCGTACAGTGAGTACACAACAGGCAACGCCGCCGCCGATCCCGACCATGAAAGAGACGCTCAAGTATTTTTGGCGGCTCGTACTTCTGGTGCGCGATCATTGGCGCGGACTAGCCGAAGCATTTGCGCTGAACGTGGTCATAGGCATCGTGAGCATGGCTCTGCCAATGGCAACGAAGCTGCTCATCGACAATGCCTATCCCGCGCGCGACGTCGGATTCATGATTGCCGTTGTGGTCGGCGTTTTCGTTCTCACGGTTAGCGTAGCGTGGATGAATGCGGTACAGGGGTACTTTGGGCAGATCGTTGCCGTTCGGCTGAACAGCGCGACTTCCTTGATGTTCTTCAATCACCTGCAGCACCTGCACGCGCCGTTCTTCGACTCGCATCAGGTCGGCGAGGTCATGAGCCGGTTCGGCGATGTGCGCTCCGGATTGAACGCGGTGACGGGGGCGTTCAGCACGGTGATCATGAGCACAGTGTTCCTCGTGCTCGTCCCCCCGTTCCTAGTCCTGCTCAACTGGAAGCTCGCCGTCCTCTCGGTGATCATGGTTCCGGCGACGACTACGATCGCAACAATGAGCAGCCGTGTTGTCCGGCGATACTACAAGCAGAATGCGGAAGCCAGCGCCTCGCTCAGCGCGTATCAGTACGAGGTGTTAAGCCACGTTCGAAGTCTGAAGCCCATGGCAATGGAGCATCGGATCTATGCGCGGGTCGCGCAAGAAGCGCACGCCGTTCTCAAGTACTCCCTTCGTGCTGCGCGCGTGCAGCAGGGGGTGGCGCTCGCGAATGGTATACTACGGGCTATCGGGCAGGGAGTGTTCGCGTGGTACGCGTGGTCGCTAATCCTCGACGGTGAGCTCACGCTGGGCGCATTTATCGCCTTCACCGCGTACCTCGGCTACCTGACGAGTCCCATCTCCAGGCTCACGGGCCTTTTCCTGTCGCTCCAGCAGTCCTCGGTCTCGCTCGGCCGCATGTTCGAGTACCTCGACCTGCCGACGGAACAGAATCCGGCATCGTCCTTTCGTCACGAGCCCGCCGCGCACACGACGCCGCAAGGAGACCTTAGCTTCCGTGAAGTATGCTTCGCATATGATGGTAGGCGACCAGCGCTAATCGATGTGGACCTTACGCTGCCGCGCGGGAGTATGACGGCGATCGTCGGGCCCAGCGGCAGTGGTAAGTCCACGCTCCTCAGGTTAGTCCCCCGCCTTGTTGAACCGAGCAGTGGAATAGTGACCATCGGGGGGAAGGACGTTCGTCTCTTCCCGCTCGCCGACCTCCGACGGCAGATCGCGATCGTCTGGCAGGAACCATTCGTTATGCGGGGCACCCTCCTCGAGAATCTGCTGCTCGGGAACCCCGAGGCGTCACGCGCGCGCGCTGAGGAAGCGATCGCTGCGTGCGAGCTCACGACGCTAGTAGAGCAACTCCCGAAGGGATTGGATTCGCCGACGGCTGAATGGGGCGCCACACTCTCGGGGGGCCAGCGGCAGCGGTTGTCCATCGCACGGGCGCTCATCCGAGATACGTCCATACTGCTCCTCGACGAGGCAATGTCAAACATCGACGCCGAGACGGAAGAGGCCATTCTTAGTAATCTACGGACGCGCTTCACGGATCGGACGATCGTCTTGGTCACTCATCGTCTCGCAGCCGCCGCACGCGCGGACCGGGTGTGTTTGATCGAAGACGCGCGTATCGTCGGGATCGGTTCGTCACTCGAGCTCTCGGAGACCAGCCCTTCGTACGCCCGGATGCTCGCCTCCGCTGAGCGCACGGACAGAACGGGCCGCTTCTACACACAATGACGCCACTTCTCAGGCTGCCGTTGCGGCCACAAACTCACACTTCGCGTCCGGCGCTCGAACAGCCTCCTAGCACTCTTCAGCTGCCGCCGATTTACGATGTCGCGATACCGAGCTATCGCTTGGCGCGAAACTCGCTCCGCGTAGTGATCGGAATCTTGCTCCTGCTCTTGACGATGGGCGTTGCGGCGTCAGCGCTGATAGAGATGAGCCTCACAGTCGATGCCGTTGGCACGATCGAGCAACGACGCGTCTGGCCGGTACGACCACGTGAGTCGGGACTGGTTAACGAAATTCTCGTCGCAACTGGAGATACGGTACGGCTCGGGCAGGTGATCGCTTCGCTTGACACGATCGCTGCCACAGAGGAACTGCGTCGGTTGCAGAACCAGCTTCGCGCCGCACGGCAAGAGGAGCTTAGGGCTGTCGTAGCTCTGCCGATAAGTCTTCGTGTCGAGGTAGAGAAGGGGCGTGATATGGACGCTCGGCTCCTCCGCGCCCATGCAGTTATGCGCGAGGAACTCGTTCAGCGTTCGATGTCAGCCAACATCGACTCTGCATTTCGAAGCTACATTGCCGGCACGAATACGCGATTGGACCTCGCGCTGGCGGACATCTGGGCGGCAGAGGCGGGCCAGCGCTCGGCGCGGGCGGCCCTCGAGACGATTGGTCTCGACTCCATCGACCTCGAACGTCGACGCATCGAGGTGGACCGCCTTGCCGATGAAGTCGCAAGGGTGGTCGAGTCAATGGAGCGACTCAAAATCCGCGCACCGGCCCATGGTCTCATCCTCACCGATGAACTTCACCGACTAGTTGGCAGTCATGTGCAGTCTGGCGTGTCTCTGCTTGAAATCGCGGACACAGCCGGATGGCGTGCGGTTGTCCACATCGCTGAGCGTGAAGTGCACAACGTGAAGGTCGGACAGCCTGCCACCATCGAGATCCTCGCACTCGAGCGCCTTGACGGACGAAGCCTTCGCGGACGAATCGAGTCGGTGGCACCGCAGCCCGGACAGGCCGGCGCCCCTGGTGCGGCGCCGATGGGGTATCGCGCCGTCCTCTCGCTCGAGGCTGCCCAGCTCGACTCTCTAGGCATCAGCCAGCTGCGGCGGGGCTACTCAGTAAGAGCGAAGATCGTCATGCGGCGAGATCTAATCGGAGCCTTAGCATTAGCCTACCTGCGTGACCGGATCAACAGGTACCTCTAACGTACGCCGCCAAGCCGTGCCCGGTCGCTAGTACTAATAGGCTAAATTGGTACTAAGGAAACTCTGATCAGGTAGGAATCGAGGGCCGTGTGGAAAGGTTGCGCCTCAGCGGGCGCCGATTGACGCTCCTCGGAGCGCGCGCACCGCTCGTCGCGCCCCGATCCGGGGGCGAAATCGGCCGGTTTCGGCCGAGCGCGCCGTTCGCGCCGACACTACGTGCCCTGCGGCACCAGCCGTTGCCGCACGCGGAAGAGATTGGCGAGCATGCCCATGGCGAAGACTCGGACCGTGTTCTTCGCCAAGCCCCGGTAGCGCACCTTGGTGAAGCCCCACAGCCGCTTGATGGTGTGAAACGGATGCTCGACCATCGCGCGAATCCGCGACCGCGTGCGGTTGATGGCATCCCAGTAGTCCGTTCGCTTTCCACTCTTGTTGACGAGGTACCGGCCACCGCTCAGCTCCCACTGCAACTTGTCGTCGGCCTTGTCGTACGCCTTGTCGCCGTGGAGCGTCGTCTCCTGGCCGTGCACCAACGGCGGGAGTTGCGTGATGTCGGCGGTGGCCGCGTCCGTCGTGGTGATCGAATGGATGACGCCGCGTCGGTCGGTGCCCACATGCATCTTCATGCCGAAGTACCATTGATTGCCCTTCTTCGTCTGCCGCATCTCGGGATCGCGCGTCTGCGTGGCGTGCTTCGTCGAGCTGGGCGCGCCAATGATGGTGGCATCGACGATGGTGCCCGCCTTCAGCAGGAGCTTCCGCTCCTCGAGCAGCGCCTTCACCGCGTCGAACATGCGCGCGGTGAGCTGATGCGCCGCCAGCAGATGGCGGAACTTGCCGATGGTCGTCTCGTCGGGCACCGTGTCGCTCAGCAGATCAATCCGGGCGAAGCGCCGCATCGACTCCGAGTCGTAGAGCATGTCCTCCGCCTGCGGGTCCGAGAGATTGAACCACTGCTGGAGGAAGTAGATGCGGAGCATCGTTCCCATCGGCAAGGGCCGGCGGCCGCGCCCCGCCTTGGGATAGTGCGGCTCGATCAGCGCCTCGATGGTCGTCCACGGAATCACCTGGTCCATCTCGCGGAGAAACTGCTCCCGGCGCGTGGTGCGCCGCTTGTGCGAGAGAATCGCATCCGCAAACGTGCGCTGCTCGGTCATCGACAGGCTCCGACGAAGGGGAATCGCGCGCGCCAATATTGCGATTTTTCCTTCCAGACGCACTACTTGATCAGAGATTCCCTAACAGCGAGGAACCGCGAGAGTTATCCTGTCGCACGGATACCGCCGCGCTGCGGGCTGCTGACGGTCGGTTACGACGTTTTCTTGCGACGCTCACGCCGTCGCTCGGGCGTCTGGCGTGGCAAGTTCACGCGGGCGAGTACGTGAGCGGCTTGTTGCTCGAAGGGCAGCCGAAGTCGATCAGTCCTTTGGTGGACCGCCTCCCGGGTGCCGAGGTGCAGGCGCTGCGGCAGTTCGTCAATCAGAGCCCGTGGGCGAGGGCCCCGCTTCAGGCGGCGCTCACGCCCACGCTGCTCGACCGGCTGCTCCCCGAGGCCGTCCTGATCACTCACTACATCAGATTCCCGAAGAAGGGCATGCACTCGGTGGGCGTCGCACGGCAGTCCTGCGGCGCGCTCGGCAAGACGGCCAACTGCCAGGTCGCGGTCCGCGTGCATTTCGGCATCGACACGACGAGCTTGCCGCTGACGTGGCGCCTGTACCTGCCGCACGAGTGGATCGACGAAGCCGACCGTCGCGCGCAGGCGCGCGTGCCGGCGGACGTCGCGTGCGAGACGAAGAATGCGCTGGCGCTCGAGGCGCTGGACGCGGTCCTAGCGTGGGGCGTCGGTCACCGCGTGGTGCTCGCCGATGCGGGCACGGGACCGGCCACGACTTTCGGGCGGCGTTGGCCTCGCATGGCCTGCCGTATAGCGTACAGACGGCGCCCAGCGGGAAGGGCTGGACCACCGCGCTACCGGCCGCGACGCCCTACCGCACGCGTCGACATCCCGCGCGACGACCAACGACCGACGAGATCCCGGCAAGTGGCTCGCCCGATGGGATCGCCGCCTCCCAGCCGGCGCGCGTGGCGCACCCTCACGAGGCGCCAAGGCACCATGGGGAGCCTGCGCTCGCGCTCTGCGCGGTCCGTGTTCTGGCCTTCGCACGGGGTGGGCTGGAGTTACCAGACTTTCGTGGAGAGCCAGCAGACGCGCTCACGCACTCTTTCGGCGTCGGGTACGCTTGTGGGCGTCTTCAAACCGCTCCGGGCTGAC
>JALOPN010000012.1 GCA_025453875.1 Gemmatimonadaceae bacterium
GCGCTGACGCGTCCTTTCCTCGACGAGGCCGCACGCGCGGCCGCCCCGGTCCCGTGCGCCCCCCCGAGGTGTGTATGTTCCGAGGCTGAAGGGACTTGGACACACCTGCGCGAGGACACATGCGATTCGATGGGCTGATGGTGAGCGTCTCCGGCGTACGCGGACGCGTGGGCGAGGCGTTGACCCCGGAAGTGATGGCGACGTTCGCGGCGGCGTTTGGCGCCTGGGCCACGGCGCGTCATCCGGGACGTCCCATCATCGTGGGACGTGACAGCCGCGTGTCCGGCGCGATGTTTACGCGAGTGGTCCACGCGGCGCTTGAATCGGTGGGCTGTCACGTCATCGACATCGGCATGGTGCCGACGCCCACGGTGCAGCTGGCCGTCGAGCATCATCACGCGGCCGGTGGTCTCGCCATCACGGCGAGCCACAACCCCATCGAGTGGAATGCGCTCAAGTTCATCGGATCGAGCGGCCTGTTTCTCTCCGCGGCCGAAGGCGCGGAAATGCGCGCGCTGCTCGACGGCACCATTCCGCGGGCGACGTGGGATGCACTCGGCCACATCGAAACCGATGACGCGGCCATTCGCCGCCACGTCGACGCCGTGCTCGCGCTGCCGTTCCTCGATGTCGACGCGATCCGCGCTCGCGCCTTCCCGGTGGCGCTCGATTGTTGCCACGGTGCCGGCAGCCGCATCATGCCGGCGCTGCTCGACGCCCTCGGGTGCCGCGTGACCGCGATCGGCATGACGGCCGACGGGCGCTTCCCTCGGCCGCCGGAACCCGTGGCCGATCACCTCGATGATCTGCGCGCGCTCGTGCGATCGAGTGGCGCGGTCGTGGGCTTCGCGACCGATCCCGATGTGGATCGGCTCGCGCTCGTGGACGAGCGTGGCGAAGCCATCGGTGAGGACTACACGCTCGCGTTGGCCGTGCGCGCCGTGCTGCCGGCCCGACCCGGTGCGGTGGTGACCAACCTGAGCACGAGCAAGGTCGTGCAGGACGCCGCGCGTGATCACGGCGCCGAGTTCCGCTTCGCCCCGGTCGGGGAAGTGAACGTGGCACTCGCGATGCGCGACGCGCACGCCACCATTGGTGGTGAGGGCAACGGGGGCGTCATCCTCCCCGAGTTGCATCTCGGGCGCGACGCGCCCGTCGCCGTGGCGCTCGTGTTGCACCTGCTGGCACGCAGCGGACAGCCGCTGTCGTCGTTCGTGTTGCAACATCCGCGCTACGTGATCGTCAAGGACAAGCTGGACCGCCCCGAGGTGCCGCTCGACGCCGTGTACGCGGCACTGCGCGAGCGCTTCCCGGACGCGTCGGCGGACACGCAGGATGGACTGCGGCTCGACTGGCCTGATCGCTGGGTGCATCTGCGCCCGTCGGGCACCGAGCCGATCGTTCGTGTGATCGCCGAAGCGCCCGACATGGCGTCCGCGCGACAGCTCGTGGCCGATGCGCGCGAGCCGCTCGCCGCGCTCGCTGGTGTGTCCTGACCCCGCCTGATCCTTCCCACTCTCGAGACCCTGCCTATGTGCGGCATCGTCGGATACGTCGGTCCCAAGGTTGCCACGCCATTTCTGATCGAGGGGCTCAAGCGCCTCGAGTATCGCGGCTATGATTCCGCGGGCGTCGCCGTCATGAACGGCAAGGGCGTGGAAACACGCAAGGCGGCCGGCAAGATCATGAAGCTGGAGCAGGCGATCGCCGAGGATCCGCCGCACGGCACGCTTGGCATTGCGCACACGCGCTGGGCCACGCACGGCCCGCCAACCACCAACAACGCGCACCCGCACCGCAGTCACAACGGGCGCATCGCCGTGGTGCACAACGGCATCATCGAGAACGCCACGGTCCTCAAGCGGTCGCTCGAGGAGCGCGGCTTCGTGTTCCGCTCGGACACCGACACCGAGGTGCTCGCGCACCTGGTGGAGGCGGCGTACTCGGGCAACCTCGAGGCGGCCGTGATCGAGGCGCTGTGGCAGGTCGAGGGGACGTACGGTGTGGCGGTGATTTCGGCCGATGAACCCGACAAGATCGTGGCCGCGCGCAAGGGCAGCCCGCTGCTCATCGGCCTTGGTGACGGCGAGTATTATCTGGCGTCCGACGCGAGCGCCGTGCTGTCGCACACGCGCGAGGTCATCTATCTCGATGATGATGAAGTCGCCGTGCTGACGCGCGATGGCTATCGCATTCTCGATCTCGAGGCAGAGGCGCAGGACAAGACGATCAGCAAGATCGATTGGGATCTCGCGCAGATCGAGCGCGGCGGCTATCCGCACTTCATGCTCAAGGAGATCTTCGAGCAGCCGAAGACGGTGACCGACACGATGCGTGGTCGCCTGCTCGTCGACGAAGGGTTCTCCAAGCTCGGTGGCATCAACATCCTCAAGGATGATCTGATAGCCGTCGACAACATCATCATCACCGCGTGTGGCACGAGCTGGCACTCGGCGCTCATCGGCAAGCTGATGATCGAGGAGCTGTGCCGCATTCCGGTGTCGGTGGAGTACGCGTCGGAGTTCCGCTATCGCAACCCGATCGTGCGCCCGAACACGCTGTGCATGGTGATTTCGCAGTCGGGCGAGACGGCCGACACGCTGGCCGCGATGCGCGAAGCGAAGCGTCGCGGTGCGCGCACGATGGGCCTGGTGAACGTGGTGGGCTCCACGATCGCGCGCGAGAGCGACGGCGGCATCTATCTGCACGCCGGTCCGGAAATCGGTGTGGCCAGCACGAAGGCGTTCACCAGTCAGGTGGTGGCGCTCGCGCTGTTCACGCTCAAGGTGGCGCGTCTTCACGGCATGACGCAGGAACGTGGACAGGAGATCGCGCGTGCGCTGGCCGAACTGCCCGCGCAGATTCAGCAGATCCTCGATCGGGCACACGAGATCGAGGAGATCGCCGAGGAGTTCAAGCGCGCGAGCAACTTCCTGTACCTGGGCCGCGGCTACAACTTCCCGGCCGCGCTCGAAGGGGCGCTCAAGCTCAAGGAAATCAGCTACATCCACGCCGAGGGCTACCCCGCGGCCGAGATGAAGCACGGGCCCATCGCGCTGATCGACGAGATGATGCCGGTGG
The DNA here is from genome assembly GCA_025453875.1 of Gemmatimonadaceae bacterium. GTDB lineage: Bacteria > Gemmatimonadota > Gemmatimonadetes > Gemmatimonadales > Gemmatimonadaceae > JAABRT01. The sequence continues at coordinate 3,082 of JALOPN010000012.1, forward strand.
TGTGCATCGCGCCGCACGATGCGGTGTTCGAGAAGGTCGTGTCGAACATCCAGGAAGTGAAGGCGCGCAAGGGGAAGATCATCGCGATCACCACGCGCGAGGAGGAGGCGCTCGAGGGGCTCGTGGACTACGAGTTCCGCGTCCCCGAGACGATCGACGTGCTCACACCCATCCTGGCGTCCGTGCCGCTGCAGCTGCTCGCGTACTACATCGCGGTCAAGCGTGGCTGCAACGTGGACCAGCCGCGCAACCTCGCGAAGTCGGTGACGGTGGAGTAGGCGCGGTCGCGAGGGACGAGGTCGGTGGTCGAGAACGCGGGCGGGCCATGCGATGGCCAGCCCGCGTTTTGCGTCGGATCGTCGACCGGTGCGCTGGTCGGTACTGCACCTCGCACCAGATCGCGCTAATTTTCCTGCGATGTCTCCGATGACCCCGATGCCGCGTTTTCCCCTCCCGCCGGATCCGGTGGTCGAGGCGTACAAGGCCGGGATCGATCGTTCGCTGCTGCGAGACAACCTGCGGTTGTCCCCAACGGAGCGGGTCGTGCGACTGCAGCAGGCCGTGCGAGCGATTCGCGCCCTGCAGCAGTCTCGAGGCTCGCCGCCTGCTCGACATGGCTGAACCGCTGCCGGACACCGACGAAAACATCGAGCGCCTCGTTGCGACCCTCGCACCGGATTCGCCCTATCTGCGCGGCGCACCCCCGGGGTTGCCGTTCGATTGGAGCGCGCCAACCGTACAACGTGGGCTCAACTTCACGCTGAGCACGAGCCTGGGAGCGATCGATCTGCTTGGTGATGTCGCGGGTGGTGGCACGTATGATCAGATCCTGCCCCACACCGAGGTCGTGTCGCTGTTCGGATGCGAGCTTCGCTGCGCTTCCCTGCCCATGCTCATTCTCATGAAGCGCGCGGCGGGACGCCCGAAGGATCTCGATATGCTCGCCGGGCTCGAGGCGCTCCAGGAAGAGCGCGAGGCGCGCGGTCAGTCCTGATCCCGGTTGCCGATTGGCGGCTGTCGCGGGAAGTTGTGTCATGCGAGTCCTCCTCCAACGTGTCGCCCGCGCCGAAGTGCGCATTCGCCCGGACGGCGACGCCCTCCCGTATGTCTCCGGTCGCATCGGCCGTGGCTTCCTTCTCCTCGTCGGCCTCACGCACACCGATACCGACGCCGAGGTCGCGTGGATGGCCGACAAGATCGCCGGCCTGCGCCTCTTCGCCGACGCCGACGACAAGCTCAATCTGTCCCTTGCCGACGTGCAGGGCGGGGCGCTCGTCGTCTCGCAGTTCACGCTCTACGGCGACGCCCGCAAGGGACGCCGGCCGAGCTTCGTGGACGCGGCGCGTCCCGAGACCGCCGTTCCACTCTACGAACGCTTTGTCGCCCTGCTGCGTGATCAGGACATTCCGGTCGCCACCGGCGTGTTCGGCGCCATGATGGACGTCGACCTCGTCAACGACGGGCCCGTCACCCTCTGGCTCGAGCGCGAGGCGACACCGGCCGCCAACGCCACCCTTTGAGGCACCCCGTCATGCTCCCCTCGCGCTCCTTTGGCGCAGGCCTCGTCCTGCTGCTCTCTCCGTGGGCGCTCACCGCGCAGTCCGCGTCCGTCAACGACGCGCGGTGGCAACGCGCCGAGCTGGCGTGGCAGGCGGGGGCCTACCCGCAGGCGCTGCGCACACTCGATTCGATCCTCACGTCGGCCGACGCGTCCGCCTGGCGCGAGCGCATTGCGCTCCTCACGGGTGAGGCGTGGCACACGACGCTCGTGGCCGAGAACGCGCGCGCGCCGCGCTGGTCGCGAGATGGACGGTGGATCAGCTACGAGACGGGTACCGGCGCCGCACGCGTCACCCGCGTGGCCGCCATGCGCGCCGGGTATCCGGTGCACGCCGAGGTGGTGGCGACTGCCGTGACGCTTGCCCCGACCGCCGATCGCCTCGCGTGGATCGAGGGCGCGAGTGAGGCGCCTCGCGTGCGGCTCGCCACGTTGCCGGGCGCGACGCCCGACGCGCCTCGGCTCGAGGGCACGGCGCTGGCACTCGGGACACTGCGTCCCGCGCAAGTGCGATTCGCGAGTGACAGTGTGCTCCTGCTGATCGCCGCGCCGGCCGGTGAGGTGCGCACAGCGCTCTACGTGGTGCCGATCGCCGGCAGCGGCAACTCGGCGCCCGTGCGCGTGAGCGTGATCGACTCCGTGGTCAGCGATCCGATCATCGGACTCGACGGCCACACGGTGCTCTACGGCGTGGGTGGTCGCAGTCCGCTGCAGCAGGGGACGGGCGGCGGTTTTGCGCGTGGTCCGGGACGACGGCACTTTGCGGTGCTCGACCTGCGCACGCGACGGGAGACCGTCATCGCGGGTGAAGCGGCTGTGCTGTCCTCGACCGGGGCGCACGTGGCGTGGATCACGCGCGATGGCGCGCGTCAGCGAGTGCATGTTGGTCGCACCGTCAATCTCGCAGCCGCCCGCGTGGTGCACGAAACGACCGATGCGCTCGACGCGCTGGCGCTGTCGCCCGACGGATCGCGCGTCACCTTTCAGCAGCGACCGCGCGAGGACTGGGAGCTGTTTACGGTGCGCGTGGCCGATGGCACCGTCGAACGGGTGACGCGCGAGATCCAGCACGATCTGCTGCCGCAGTGGCTCGACGACTCGCGCCTGCTCGCGGTGATGGGCGAGGCACGGCACCGTCGCTCGCACCTCTACGTGAACGGCGAGCGGCGTCGACTCTTTCACAACAACACGGTGCGCACCATCGCGCCCGAGTACGAATGGGTGCCGAGTGCCGACGGCACGAAGCTGCTCATCGTGGCCGAGCGCGATGGCGACACGGTCACGCCGCATCGGCACCTCTGGTGCATGGATCTCTCGCGTGAAGTGACCGTGGCCGAACTGCGCACACGCGTAGCCGAGAACCTGCGCGCGGAACAGACGCTGCGCGCCGAGGGCGCTCGTCGTTTCGCGCCCATCGCCGACGCGGTGCGCGCGGCGGTGGCCGACGTGAACGTGAATCGTGTGTATCGCTACGGCTTCGATCTCTTCCAGTTCGACAGCAAGCACCTTACGCAGCCGGGGAATGCGAAGGCCCGCGAGTACCTGCTGGCGACGTATCGCGGCTTCGGCTACCGCGATGTCCACGAGCAGCGGTTCGATGCGCGCACGGGGGTCGATCGCCCGACGGTGGAGACGGGCAACATCGTGGCGGTGTTGCCGGGCACCACGCATCCGGAGCTCGTCTACGTCATCTCGAGCCACTTCGATTCGCGCGCCGAAGGGCCCGGTGCCGACGACAACACCTCGGGCACGCAGGTGCTGCTCGAGACGGCGCGAGTGCTCGCGAACCGGCCGCAGGCGGCGACGATCATCTTTGCGTCGCTGAGTGGTGAGGAGTCGGGGCTGCTCGGTGGCCGCGAGTTCGTGCGCGTGGCGAAGGCCAACGGATTACGCCTCATGGGCGTGCTCAACAACGACATGGTGGGCTGGGCCAACGATCAGCGCCTTGACAACACCATCCGTTACTCCAACCCGGGCATTCGGGACGTGCAGCACGCGGCCGCCATCGGCTTCACCGACCTGATCACGTACGACGCGTTCTACTACAAGAGCACCGACGCGCAGGCGTTCTTCGACGGCTACGGCGACATCGTGGGCGGCATCGGGTCGTACCCGGTGCTCGGCAATCCGCACTATCACATGCCGCACGATGTGCTCGAAACGATCAACCATCGGCTGGTGGCCGAAGTGGCGAAGACGACGGTCGCCTCGATCATGTACCTCGCGTCGGCGCCTTCGCGATTGAACGGGTTGACCGTTACCCGCATGGACGGTGACGCGCTGCGTGTCGAATGGATGGCCAGTCCCGAGAAGGAAATTGCGCACTACGAGATCACGTGGGGACCGGCGGACAATCCGACGCGGCAGCGCACCCAGTCCACGAGCCCGCGCATCGTGCTGCGCGGCGTTCCGGCGGAGAGCGTGGTGCAGGTGCGCGCCGTGAATCGCAAAGGCCTCGTCGGCTGGGACTGGGCGCGCGCCCGCGTCGCCGCTCAGTGACTCAGGAGAGTTCGCGCGAACGGTCGAGCGCCTGCTCCAGATCCGCAATCACATCCCCGACATGCTCCAACCCGACGCTGATCCGGACGAGGCCGGGCACGATCCCGACCTGTTGACGCTCGGCCTCCGTCAGCTTCGAATGCGTCGTGCTCGTCGGGTGCGTCACGATGGTCCGCGTATCGCCGAGATTCGGTGAGTGTGAGCAGAGCTGGAGCGCGTCGAGGAACCCGCGGCAGCGCTCGATGCCGCCGCGCAGCACGAGCACCACGATGCCGCCACCCGCTTGCATCTGTTGTTTCGCCAGAGCGTATTGTGGATGCGACGGAAGGAACGGATACCGCACGCTGTCCAGCGCCGGGTGGCCTTCGAAGTGCGTCGCCAACGCCAGCGCATTCGCGCAGTGGCGGTCCATGCGAACCGCGAGCGTCTCGAGACTCTTGCTCAACGTCCACGCATTGAACGGTGACAGCGCCGGTCCGGTGTGCCGTGCGAAGTATCGCGCGTCGGCCACCATCGCCTTGTCGCCAACGATCGCACCGCCCAGCGTGCGCCCCTGACCGTCAATGAACTTCGTGGCCGAGTGCACCACGAGCGACGCACCCCACGCGAGCGGACGCTGCAGATACGGTGTAGCAAAGCAGTTGTCCACCACGAGCGGGATGCCGCGCTCGCGCGCCAGCGTGCCCAGCCACTTCAGGTCCACCAGCTCGAGCCCGGGATTGCTCGGCGTCTCCACGAAGAGCAGACGCGTCGCCGGCGTGATCTGCGACGTCCAACTCTCGGGGTTCGTGGCGTCGGCGTAGCTCCACGTCACGCCCCACTTGGGCAGAATGCGTGTGAGGATCTGATGCGTACTGCCGAACAGCGCACGCGAGGCGAGCACATGATCGCCCGCCGACAGCCGGGACGCCAACGCCGTGAATACGGCGGCCATGCCCGACGCGGTCGCGATGCCGTCCTCCGCCCCCTCGAGCGCACACAGCTTGTGCACGAACTCGTCGGTGTTGGGGTTGGCGTACCGCGAGTACACGTTCCCCTCGACCTCGTCGGCAAACAGGGCGCGCGCGTGCTCGGCGCTGTCGAACACGAAGCTCGAGGTGAGAAAGAGCGGGACGGAGTGCTCGCGCTCGGCCGTCCGCGGCACCTGGGTGCGCACGGCGATCGTCTCGAAGTGCGGGTCGGTCGCTTCCGCGGCGGTGGTTCGAGTGGGCGAGTCGGGACGGGTCATGGGGCGCCTCCATGGCGCTGGTCGAGGTGCGTGACGTCCGAATAATTTAGACGCATGCGCCTCCCCCGAATCGTCCTCGCGTCCCAGTCACCCCGTCGCCGCGAACTGCTGTCCCTGATCGGCATCGACCACGTCGTGCAGCCCGCGCATATCGACGAAACGCCGTTCCCGGGCGAACTACCCACCGTGCACAGCGAACGGCTCGCCCGCGAGAAGGCCGCGCTCATCGCGTCTCGTGAACCGGGCTCGCTCGTGATCGGCGCCGATACGGTGGTCGTCGCTGGCGAGCAGATCCTCGGCAAGCCTGGCGACGATGCCGATGCACGCAGCATGCTGCGGCTGCTCTCGGGGCGCACGCACATGGTGTACACGGCCGTGGCCATCGCGTGTGATGACCTGCTCGACTCGGAGGTCGAGGGCGTGTCGGTGTCGTTCCGCGATCTGTCGGACGCCGACATCGACGCGTACGTCGCCACGGGTGAGCCGGCCGACAAGGCCGGCGCCTACGGCATTCAGGGCTTCGGCTCCACGCTCGTGGATGGCATTCAGGGCGACTTCTTCGCGGTGATGGGGCTGCCGCTCCGCCGCCTCACCGCGCTCTGCGAGCGCAACGGCTACCGGTACGCCTTCGGACCGCTCAAGTACCGGTAGGCAGCAGCCCGCGGGTGGCGAGCGCGGCGAAGCGGGCGTCGCGATACCGTGCCCGCCACACGTCCAGTCGCGCGATGACGTCCTGCACCGCGATGCGCGTCATGCGCCCCGGGCGGTACACCATGTCGAGCGGATAGTCTTCGCCCGGATCGCCGTACGCATCGATCAGCAGATCGTGCGCAAAATCGTACGGCCCGACACGCTTCGGGTTGGTGAAGCCCATGAGGCCGATCACCGGGGTGCGCAGCGCGACGGCGAGATGCAGCGGCCCGGTGTCGGGAGAGATGGCGAGTGCCGCGCCATCGAGAATGGCCGCGAGTCGCCGCAAGCCGCTGCCGAGCGCCGAGTGCGCCACGGTGGTTCCGGCGAGAATGACGGACTCCGCCGCGACTTCGCGTGGTGAACGACCGCCCACCAGCACGGGCTGCAATCCTTCGACGTGGTACAGGTGCTCGCACACCGCCACCCACCGATCGGCGAACCAGTCCTTGTCGGCCTTGCTGGTCCCGATCACGAGTGGTGCGATGGGCCGTGAGAACTGCGCGAGAAACTCGCGCTGCCAGGTGCGTTCTTCATCGTTCCACGGGCCGAGTTCCCAGCGCGGGACGTCGTGCGGTACGCCGAGTGCGTCAAGAAACTCGAAGTACTGCGCCTGCACGTGCTGACCGGCGTGCGGTGGAATGCGATGCGTCGTGAAGAGCCAGTTCGCGTCACGCGCGCGTGCACGATCAAACCCCAGCTTGATGGGGGCGCGCGTGAACTGCGTGATCACGCCGGCCTTGAAGTACACCTGCAGCGCAATCACGAGATCGAACTGGCGGCTGCGCAGCGCTTGGCGCGTTTCGAGGAACGCGCGCCGGCCGCGCGAGCGATCGAACAAAATTATGTCATCCACGAGCGGGTGCCCACGCACGAGCGTGGCCGGTCCCGGCTGCAGCACCCAGGTGAGATGCATGTGCGGATGCGCCGCCTTGAGCGCGTGAATGACCGGCATGACGTGCACGGCGTCGCCGACGGCGCTCATCATGACGATGCACACTCGATCGAAACGCGCGTGTTCGAGCCCGGGCATGGCGGGGTGGCGACGCGGTCCGCTCATGTCGCGGCCGCCACGGCCGACGCCAGAAAGCCGGCGAGCCACGTTTCGTCGAGCGCTCGATCGTGGCGCGAGTGCCACTTGCGAATGGACCGCTCGAGTCGGGCGAGATTGAGCGCGAGCAGCTGTCGCGCGGGCGTGGTGCGGAACTCGACGACATCGACGTCGAGCAGCCACGCGTCGATGGTCTCGCGACCGGTTGTGGGGACGAGCAGGATGTTCTTCACATTGAGATCCGGATGCAGCACGCCCTCGCGCGCGAGCTGGGCGAGCAGTCGAATGACGGCACGCTCGGCGATCGGTCGCGCGATGGTCGCGGCGTGGCCCGCCAGCACGGCGCCGAAGTCCCACGCGTCGGGCACGAAGCGGGTGCACACATCGACCCGACGCAGGCCGGGTCCCGCCGGATAGAGCGCGTAGGCGAGCACCTCGGGCGTGCGTACACCGCGCGCCTGCAGCGTCGCACTCACCGCCGCCTCGCGTGGGGCGCGCGTTGGCATGAAGAAGCGATCACCGGTGAGCGGCGCGAAGAGGCCGCCGTGCCACGCGTGACGGACTGCCACCACGTCGGTGTGACCTGGTATGGACGCAACGTAGACCACGCCACGACCCTGCAACGCCTGCGGCTGTGGAACGGTGGCGGCCCATCGATGCAGCGTGCCATGCAAGCGGACGCACTCGGCGAGTGCATCGTGCAGCGACGCATGGGCCACCAGTCGTGTGCGGCCCACCGTACCGGAGTGCCACGTCGCCCCCGCGGACTGCGCAGGACTGTTCACTGCGCCCCCTCGGGCGAGCGCTGCAACGCGTCGGCGTGCACGGCGTGCACCCCGATGGCAGCCCCGTGATGACGGGTCGGCGACACGTCGGGTCGCGGTGTGCACCTCCACGGCGCGTCGAGCGATTCGCGTACGGCGTCACTGACCAGAATCTCGCCGCCCTCGGCAAATGAGCAGAGACGACTCGCCACGTTGACGGTGTCCCCGATGAGGGTGTACTCGAGTCGCTGCGAGGCACCGATGTTGCCCACAAAGACATCACCGCGGTGAACACCGATCCCGGCGGTCAGCACCGGGCGCCCCTCCGCAGCCCATCGCATGTTGAGGGCGTCGAGCGCCGTCTGCATGTCGGCGGCGGCGCACACGGCGCGGTGCGCGTCGTCGGCGTGTGCTTCGGGCGCTCCCCAATAGGCCATGAGGGCATCGCCGATGTACTTGTCGAGCGCGCCTTCGTGACGAAAGACGCACGTCACCATCGCCTCGAAGTACTCGTTGAGCTGCGCCGCCATGGCGTCGGGGGGGAGCGACTCCGCAATGGCGGTGAAGCCACGAATGTCGCTGAACAGCACCACGACCGGACGCCGCTCGCCACCGAGGGCCACGGCCCCAGTTGTGCCGGCGATGCGCGCGGCGAGCTGCGGGGTGAAGTAGCGCGCAAAGTTCTCGCGCACACGAGCGGCCTCGCGCAACCGTGTCGCGTTGCGCTCGCGTTCGATGGCGGCAGCGGCGACACCTGCGTAGGCCACGAGAAAATCGAGATCGCTCTCGCTGAACGCTCGCACGTCGCGCAGGTTGTCGGCGTAGATCACCCCCAGCGTGCGACGATCCTCGCCGAGCAGCGGTGCCGCGAGCGCCGAGCGCACGATCTGTGTGGTCACCGACTGGCCGTCCACGCGGGCGTCCTGTCGCGCATCGTGCAGCAACCACGACACCTGCTTGTCGGCCACCTCGCGCGCGATCGAGCGCGACACCGGACGCGCGATCGGGCTGCCGTCACGGCCGCGTGCCACACGCACGGTGAGTTCGCCGTCCTCATCGGCGAGCAACACGGCGGCGCGGTCGGCGGCGAAGGCGGCAAAGGCATCGTCGAGCATGCGACCGAGCAGCGCATCGAGCGCGTCGAGCGCCCCGAGTCGTTGCGTGATGGCCACGAGCTGTGCGAGCCGACGGCCGGCGATCGCTTCGACGGCGTCCGCCGCATCCGGCATGCGACGCTCACGCACCATCGTCGCCGCGCCATCGAGCGCAAAGGGAGCCGTCGCGGACGCGCGTGGCACGTCCACGTGCGCCACCGTGAACTCCACCGGACCGAACGCGACACGATCACCAACGCGGGCGTGGCTGTGTTCGATGCGCTGCCCGTTGAGCCACGTCCCGTTGCGCGACCCGAGGTCACGTACGTGCAGCGTGTGCCCGTCGCTGCGCAGCTCCGCGTGGCGACGCGAGACACCCTGGTCGGCCACCGAGACATCGCACGTCCCTTCACGGCCGACGATCAGCGTGCTCGCATCGGGGAGCGTGAAACGACGGTCGCCCGTCGGTGTGGCCAGAATCAGCGGCACAGCTCAGGCCGTCGGGTGCGGTGGCCGCGCGGCCGCTTCGGCCGCACGCGCACGTCCGATGGCGGTGAGCAGCGCGCGCGCCTTGGTTTCCGTCTCTTCCCATTCGGAGGCGGGTACCGAGTCATGCACGATGCCCGCCCCCGCTTGCACCGACGCGACACCATCGGCCATCACGCAGGTGCGAATGGTGATCGCCAGGTCCATGCGGTGATCTCCAGCCGCGATGAAGCCGAGGGCGCCGGCGTAGGGCCCGCGTCGCTCGGGCTCGAGCTCATCGATGATCTCCATCGCGCGCACCTTGGGCGCGCCGGTCATCGTGCCGGCCGGGAACGTGGCACGCAGTGCGTCGAGGGCGCGGTATTCAGGGAGCAGCGTGCCCTCGACCTGACTCACCATGTGCAGCACGTGCGAGTACGTCTCCACCGTCATGAGATCGGTCACGCGCACCGTGCCGTACTGCGCGATGCGACCGACATCGTTGCGGCCGAGGTCGACGAGCATGACGTGCTCGGCGCGTTCCTTCTCGTCGGCGAGCAGATCCTCGGCCAGTGCGGCGTCGTCGGCCGGTGTGGCCCCACGACGTCGCGTGCCGGCGATGGGTCGCACGGTGACCTTCCCGTCGGCAACCCGCAGCAGCAGCTCCGGACTCGATCCCACGATCTCGACGCCATCGAGTTCGAGGTGATACATGTACGGTGACGGATTGAGCGCGCGCAGGCAGCGATAGAGCGTGGTGGCATCGAAGTCGTGCGGCGTGCTGATGCGACGCGCGAGCAACGCCTGAAACACATCGCCGGCGAGGATGTACTCCTTGATGCGCGCCACATCACGCTCGAAGGCCTCGCGCGAGTACGATGAGGTCCCGGTTGCCGGCGTCGCCTGCTCCGACAGCGAGACCGGGGCGAGCGTGTCGGGGCCGTGCAGTCGCGCGATGACCTCGTCCAGGTCGCGCTCGGCGTCGGCGAAGAGCTGCGTGAGCTGTGCGTCGCTCGCGCCGGCCGGTACGATGACCGACGCAATCACGCGCGCCTGCCCACGCCAGTTGTCAATCACGACGATTGTGCGCGGGAACATCACGCAGGCATCGGGCGCGTCGATCGCGCGGGGCGGCGGCGACGGCAGCGTCTCGATGTGCCGCACGATGTCGTACGCGAAGAACCCGACCGCGCCGCTCCAGAACGGCCCCAGCTCGGGTGCGTCCACGGGGCGGAGTGTCGCGAGCTGCGCTTGCAGGTCGCTGATCGGATCGGCCGGTTGCCGCGCGCCGTGCCAGCCACGCGCCGGTATCCAATCTTCCACCACGCCATCACGCAACCGCCACGCCGCGCGCGGATCGCTGCCAAGATACGTGTACCGTGCCCACGTCTCGCCACCGGCCGGGGCCGACTCGAGCAGGAAGGCAAACGGTGAGCGGCGCAGCTTCGCGAACGCTGCAACCGGGGTGTCGAGATCGAGGAGGCAATCGCGCCAGACGGGGACCAGGCCCCCGGCGTCGCGGCACGCGGCGGCGCGTGCGAAAAAGGCGTCACGTGTGGTCACGACCAAAGCTCGCCGCCCCCGTCCCTCGCAGGCAAGCGGCGCGGTAGCTTGGAGGCATGCGAGACGCTGCCTGGCCCGCCCGCGTGACTGCGCCGGTGACCCCCGAGGTGGTGGACGTATGCGTCCTCCACCGTGAACCGAGCGCGCGTGGTCGCGCTGACGCCGGGCCTGACCACCGGTGGCGCGTGCTCGTCCTGCAGCGAGGCGCCGAGACGCGCTGCGCCGGATCGTGGGAGCTGGTGCACGGCCGCATCGAGCACGAGGAACGCGCGGAGGACGCGGCGGTGCGCGAGGTGCGCGAAGAGACCGGCCTTGGCGTGACGCGCCTGTACTGTGTGACCGTGAGCGCGTTCTACCTGCCGAGTCGCGGCGTGAAGACGGCCGTGGTCTTTGCGGCCGTCGTGGGCGAGCGTGGGCGCGCGGCCGAGCCGATTCTGGGACCGGAGCACGTGGCAGCGCGTTGGCTCACGCTGCCGGCCGCAATGCGGGCCGTCACGTGGCCACGTGAACGGGAGGCGCTGCAGCACGTGGCCCACCTGCTGCGAACCGGTGATGCCGGCGTGGCGGAAGATGTACTGCGCGTGCCACTCGCTGCTGAGGGCTGAGCGCGCGGAATGCTACGCGGCGTCGGTGGTATCGCGACGCGCCGATGAGTCACGACGCGCGGCGGCGTTGGCGCGCGAGCGGGCGAGCGCCCGTTCGCGCTCGACGCGCTGCAGCACCGCCTGCCACCCACCGCTCTCGGCCGTCTCGACAATCATCGTGAGCGGTTGGTTGGGATCGAGCAGGCCATCAAACGCGAGGATGGCCGACTGCGTCTCGCGCTGTCGCAAGCGATACTGACCAAAGCCTGGTGTGAGGGCGATGGCGTCGAGCGGACGGAAATCGCGTCCCGCGTTGCGAATGACGATCTCGAGCGGACTGAATCGCGTCTCGCCCTGTTCCTGCGCGAAGAAGTTCACCACCCAGAGCGCGTAGGAGGGAAGACGCGTGCGCTGCTGAAGTCGGGTGAGATCAGCCGCCTTGCTCTCGCGCAGTTCGGTCATCGCGCGGTAGGAGTCGGGGGAGAGCAGGCGAATGAACGACTCGTCGAGCGGTAGCGCGCGCACCTGCAGTCCACCGGGGAGCGCGAGACGGAGCGCGATGTCATCCTGGCGGAGTGTGCCGAAGCCTGCGGGCACCAGCAACGCGTCCTGACCGATCGGCGCGGCGGACGCCGGAGTCGCGTTGGACGGCGCCCTCGTTGGCGTGGGCGAGCCGCTCGGCGGCGCGACCGGTGCACAGGCACTCACCGCGAGCAGCACGGTGGTGAGCCACTGCAACGTACGGCGCGTCACGCGTGGCTCCCGTCCGGTGGCGCGCCCTCCGGTGCGGCGGCGCCGTCCTCGTCATCGTGCTCGCGCCACGAGCGCGCTGCGCACAACGATACGACCGCCTCGGCCAGATCATCGCGCCCTTCGCCGGTCACGGACGAGAAGGGCATCAACTGCTCCGGGTCCACGCCCAGATGATCGGTCAGTGCCTGCAGTCGTTCGTCGCGTTCGCGCGCGCGCAGCTTGTCGATCTTGGTGAGCACGAGCAGCGTCGGCACGCCCACATCGGCAAGAAACGAAAGCATCGCGTCATCATCGCTGGTGGGATCATGCCGAACATCCAGCAACTGCACCACGCCACGCAGCATCGGGCTGCGGCGCAGGTAGCCTTCGATGAGCGGCTTCCACGCGGCCTTCCGCTCCTTCGAAATGCGCGCGTAGCCATAGCCCGGCAGGTCGGCGAGCACGAAGGTGTTGTTCACGCGAAAGAAGTTGATCTCGCGCGTGCGGCCCGGTGTGTTCGACACCCGGGCGAACGCCTTGCGTCGCACCAGTCGATTGAGCAGCGACGACTTGCCGACGTTCGAGCGGCCCACGAACGCAATCTCCGGCAGCTCCGAAGGAGGACGCCACCCCCCGGCCTCGGCCATCGGTCCGATGAACTCGAGTGATCGGATCACGAGCGGATCGGGCGTGATGATGGAATCAGACATAGCGCGAGGAGGCGTCGGGAGCGATCGTCGTTGGGCGCGTGGCACGGGGCCGGCGACGCGTCGGTGGTGCCGCATCGGCGGCCGGTACCAGGACGTGTGTCAGCACCTCATCCATGGTACGCACGGTGACCCACGTGAGTTCGCTGCGCACGTCGTCGGGCAGTTCCGTGAGGTCGCGCGCGTTCCCGGCCGGAATCAGCACGGTGCGCACGCGCTGGCGATGCGCGGCCACACCCTTCTCCCGAACGCCACCAATGGGCAGGACGCGTCCGCGCAGCGTCACTTCGCCGGTCATGGCGACGTCGCCGCGCAGCGCACGACCGGTGAGCGCGCTGGCGATCGCGCTGGCGATGGCGATCCCAGCCGACGGTCCGTCCTTGGGCGTCGCTCCGGCCGGCACGTGCACGTGCAGGTCGTGCTTCTGCAGCGCGTCGAGTGGCACGCCGAGCGCCGCGAGGCGCGATCGTACCCAGGTCAGCGCGGCCGATGCCGATTCCTTCATCACGTCACCGAGTGTCCCCGTGAGTTGCAGGCGCCCGCGACCCGGAACGACACTCACTTCGACTTCGAGCACTTCACCGCCGACACTCGTGTAGGCGAGGCCATTGGCCACACCGATCCGATCCGAGAGATCGGTGGCGTCATCATCGTACGGGGCGACGCCCAACCACTCGGTGAGCTGGTCCGCGGTCACGGCGATCGGCAGCGCAAGATCGCCACGTTCGACGGTGGCACGCGCGACCTTGCGGACGAGACGCGCGATGCGCCGTTCGAGATCGCGCACGCCGGCTTCGCGCGTCCACCCTCGAATGACGTGCGTGAGCACGTCGGGCGCGATCGTCACATCGCCCTCGGCGAGCCCATGTGACGCGAGTTGCCGTGGCAGCAGGTACCGCTCCGCGATCGCGCGCTTCTCGGGCTCCAGATAGCCCGGCAACCGTACGATTTCGAGGCGATCCCGCAGCGCTTCCGGAATGGCTGACAGCGAGTTCGCCGTGGTCAGGAACAGCACCTGCGAGAGATCGTAGTCGACTTCGAGATAATGATCGGCAAAGTGCGCCTGCTGCTCCGGGTCCAGCACCTCGAGCAGCGCGGCTGCCGGATCACCACGCCAGTCGCTGCCCAGCTTGTCGAGTTCGTCGAGCAGCATGACGGGATTGATCACTTCGGCACGGCGCATCGCCTGCACGATGCGACCGGGCAGGGCACCGACGTACGTGCGCCGGTGTCCACGAATCTCGGCTTCGTCGCGAACACCGCCGAGTGCCAACCGCACGAACGGGCGTCCCAGCGCGCGCGCGATGCTGCGGGCGAGCGACGTCTTGCCGACGCCTGGTGGACCTACGAGACAGAGGATGGGACCGCGCAGCGTACCAACGCGCGCGAGCACCGCCACGTGGTCGAGAATGCGATCCTTCACATCGCGCAGCCCGTGATGATCGGCGTCGAGCACGTCACGCGCGGTGGCGACATCGATCGTGTCAGCGCTGCGTTCGTTCCACGGCAGCGCGGCGATCCAGTCGAGCCAACTGCGCGACACCGCCGCTTCGGGCGACATGGGGGAGAGCTTGCGCAGGCGACGGATTTCGCGCGTCGCGCGCGTGAGCACGGCCTCGGGCAGTCCGCGCGCGGCCAACCGCGCTTCGAGCTCCCCCATTTCATCGCCGTCTTCGTGGCCCAACTCGCGATGAATCGCCTTGAGCTGCTCCTGCAGGTAGAACTCCCGCTGGTGCTGGAACATCGCGCCGCGCACCTGCTCGTCCATGCGGCGTTCAAGGCGCTGCATCTCGAGCTCCAGCACGAGCAGTTCCGTGAGTCGTTCCACGAGCGCGACAAGCGACGGTCGCGTGAGCAGCTCCTGGCGAATCTCGAGCGACACCGGCAGGTGCGCAGCGATGCCGTAGGCGAGCCGCTCCGGATCATCGATCGCCTGCAGGACACCGACGATATCGGACGAAATGCGACGATGCAGCGACGCGTACTCCTCGAAGAGCGAGAGGGCGTGCCGCAGGCCGAGGCGTACCGTCTCGGCATGCGCGGCCGCTGCCGGCGCGAGCGGCAGCGGCGTGGCGAGAGCGAGAATGGGTTGCGAGGCGGCGCGCGCAACGCCGGCGGCCGCGGACTGATCGCTGGGGCGCGACGTGTCCGTGCGGCTCGTGTCACCGCGGGCGCGTGTGCGCGGCATGGTGAAGCGTTGGATCTGCACCCGCTCGGTCGCGTCCACGAGGATGCGCGTGGTGCCGTTGGGCAGCCGCGTGACCTGCTGAATGCGCGCCACGACGCCAACGCGGTGCAACGTCGCGGCGGTCGGGTGCTGCTCATCAGACCGCCGCTGCGTGACGAGCAGCAGTTCCCCAGTGCCCTCGGCGGCCGCCGTGACCGCCGCCAACGATCGCGCCCGCCCGACGAGGAGCGGCATGGCCACGTGCGGGAAGAGCACGACATCCCGCAGTGGCAGCACGGGATACCGCGTCGGCGCAGGGCCGGAGCGCGGGGCAGGGCGGGGGCTCAGGCTTCCTTCTTCTGTCGCGTCGGCGCGATCTCGATCAGCGGGGGGCCACCGGTGGTGACCGAGGCTTCGGTGACCTTGACCTCCACGATGTCATCGCGTCCGGGGAGGTCGAACATGGTCTCGAGCAGCGTCTCCTCGAGAATGGCGCGCAGTCCACGCGCGCCCGTGCCGCGGCGCAGCGCCTTCTGGGCCACCGCGCGCAGGGCCGATTCCTCGAAGGTGATGCGCACATCCTCGATGTCGAAGAGGCGCTGGTACTGCTTCACCAACGCATTCTTCGGTTCCTTGAGAATCTGCACCAGCGCCGGCTCGTCGAGCGCGTCGAGCGGCACGGCGACCGGCATACGGCCCACCAGTTCGGGGATGAGACCGAAGCGCAGCAAGTCGTCGGGCTCAACCTCGGCGAACGGCGACTTCTTCGCCGCGGCTTCGGCCTCGGCCGTCTGTTCGACCACTTCGCCGGGCCCACCGAACCCGATCTGCCGCCGGCCGATACGCGATTCGATGATCTTCTCCAGGCCGTCGAAGGCGCCACCGCAGATGAACAGGATGTCCTTCGTGTTGATCTGGATGTACTCCTGCTGCGGGTGCTTCCGTCCGCCTTGCGGCGGGACGGAGGCCACCGTGCCCTCGAGAATCTTGAGCAGGGCCTGCTGCACGCCCTCGCCCGAGACGTCGCGCGTGATGCTCGGATTTTCCGACTTGCGCGCGATCTTGTCGATTTCGTCGATGTACACGATGCCGCGCTCGCATTCGGCGACGTTGAAGTCGCCGGCCTGCAGCAGCCGCACCAGGGAACGGCACATCGAGGATGCGCGCGAGCGTCTGCGCGAGCAGCGTCTTACCGACGCCCGTGGGGCCGAGCAGGAGGATGTTCGACTTGTCGAGTTCGACGTCGTCCTCGCGTGCGGAACCCGCGGCGTTGATGCGCTTGTAGTGATTGTAGACTGCCACGGCCAGCGCCTTCTTGGCGCGCTCCTGCCCGATCACGTACTGGTCGAGCGTCGCCTTGATTTCACGGGGCGACGGGACCTGCGTGATGGCTTCCGTGACTTCGCGCTCTTCGTCCTCGGCAAGGATCTCGTTGCAGAGAGCGATGCACTCGTTGCAGATGTACACGGACGGCCCGGAAATGAACTTCCGGACGGCGTCCTTGGACTTGCCGCAGAACGAGCAGCGCAGGTGTTTGTCTTGGGACATGTCGCGGGGACGGAGACGCGGGGCCGGAAGGGCGCCCGATATGCTAGAACTAACGCCCGCAGGGCCGCACGGTCAAGCGAAGCGCGCGGACCCGCTGGTGCGATAGGAGTCTCGGCAGCTCAGGCGTTCGGCCACAGTGCGCGCGGTGAAACGAGGCGCGCCGAGGCCGGAACGCACGAGGGCCGCTGCCCACGCGGACAGCGGCCCTCGCTCACGATCGGTGCCGCTTACTTGCTGGCGCCAACGAGCTCCGCCTCGGTCGTGATCACGTTGTCGATGAGGCCGTAGAGCTTGGCCTCGTCCGACGACATGTAGCGGTCACGATCGGTGTCGCGCTCGATCTGTTCGATGGGGCGGCCGGTGTGCTTGGCCATGAGCTCGTTCATCTTGGCCTTGAGATACAGGATCTCACGCGCCTGAATCTCGATGTCCGAAGCCTGTCCGCCACCGCCCGACTGGTGCGGCTGGTGGATCATGATGCGGGCGTGGGGCAGCGCGCTGCGCTTGCCGGCTTCACCCGAGCACAGCAGGAACGCGCCCATGCTCGCGGCCATGCCCATGCACGTGGTGTGCACCGGCGACTTGATGAACTGGATCGTGTCGTAGATCGCCATGCCGGCCGACACGCTGCCGCCCGGCGAGTTGATGTACAGGTTGATCGGCTTCTCGGGGTTGTCCGCGTAGAGGAACAACAGCTGCGCGATGATCACGTTGGCCACATCGTCGTTGATCGGCGTGCCGAGGAAGACGATGCGGTCCATCAGGAGCCGCGAGAAGATGTCGTAGGTGCGCTCGCCGCGGGACGAGCGCTCGATGATGTACGGCGTGTAGATCGTTGCCATGGGGACGCGAGACGGTAGGGCGGGCGTCAGCCCGCGGTCACGGTGTTGCGTTCGAGGAGCCAGGTGAACACACGTTCTTCGGTGAGCTCCCGTTCGATCTCGGGGAGCCGGCCGCCCTTCTGGAGCTGCGCGTACACCTGACCCGGATCGACGTTCCGGGCCGTCGCCATCTGCTCGATGCGCGCGTCGATATCGGCTTCCGACGCCTTCAGCGACTCGCGCTCGGCGATCGTGTCGATGATGAGGTCACGCTGCACCTGCCGCGTCGCCATCGGCTTGAACTCGTCGGCGAAGCGCGCCAGCTCTTCCTGCGGAATCTGGTACATCTGCGCATACCCCTCGATGAGCTGGCGCACCCACGCGCCCGGCACCTCGAACGGGTTGGCCTCGATGACCTGCTCGATCAGCTGCGCGCGGACCTCCGCCTCGGCCTCACGCTGCGCGTGCGCGCCCATGTCGGTGCGCACCGCCTCACGGAGCGCCTCCACCGTCTCGAAGTCGCCGAGTTCGCGCGCGAAGGCGTCATCGAGGTCGGGCAGGAGACGACGCTTCACGTCGACGACGCTCACGCGCGTCAGCTTGGACACGCCGCGCTGACTCTCGTCCGGGAAATCATCGGGCCACTTCACCGGGCGCTCGGCCGTCGCCCCGGGGGCGACCTCCATGATAAGCTCCTCGATGCCGGGGATCGCCTGTCCGCCACCCAGCGTCAGCTTGTACTCGCGGCCCTCGGGGAGCGTCCCGTCGGCCTCGGCGGTCGAGAGCAGCACGGTGACCATGTCGCCCGGGAGCGCCTTCTCGGTGACCGGCGTCCACGTGGCGCGCTGCTCGCGCAGGCGGTCGAGCTGTTCGGTGACGAGCTCGTCGGTGACCGACGCCTCGCGCCGCGTCAGCGAGAAGCCCTCGAGCTTCTCGAGCGTCGGCTCGGGGCGCACTTCGTAGTGCAGCTCGAACGTGAGGTCGGAGCCGGGGGCGAACTTGAGATCGTGGACGTGCGGTTGCGCCGCCAGCTTCTCCGCGCCGTCGACCGCCTGCTTGAAGGCGTCGTTGACCAGCGTCTCGAGGGCTTCCTGGCGAATCGCGTCTGCGAACTTCTTGCGAACCACGGCGGCGGGCGCCTTGCCCTGGCGGAAGCCGGGGAGTCGCACCTTGTTGGCGTACTTGCGCGCGGCCTTGTCTTCGGCGGCCGAGACGGCTTCCGCGGCAACAGCGACCTGGAGGCGGCGGGAGACGCCCGTGGTCTCGGTCGGCGTGATGGTGATCGTCATGGGACTGGTTTGGTACGCGGGATGAGGGAATCCCGAAAGATATGCGACCGGTGGGTCCGCGTCGCCCCCCTTGGGACGGGTGGCGACGCGAACCCGGCGCCTCGTCAGCGGGCGACGGCGACCTCGGGGGAGCGCACGGTCCGCTTGCGGCCCCCGGCGCTGCCGATCTGGTCGGCCACGATCTTGCCCGAACTGATCACGCCGGGCAGGCCGGCGCCCGGATGAGTGCCCGCGCCGCAGAGGTAGAGATTGGGGATGTCCCGATCCTGATTGTGCGGACGCCAGTAGGCCGACTGGAACAGGGTAGGCTGCACCGAGAACGCGCTCCCGAGGTAGCTGTCGAGCGTATCGCGGAAGTAGCGCGGGTCGATGCGGCGCTCGGTCACGATGCTCTGGCGCAGCCCCGGCAGGTAGCGCTCCTCGAGGTACGCCATGATCCGGTCGCGGTACCGGTCGCCCACCTTCTCCCAGTCGACCTGGCCGCCAAGATGCGGCACCGGCGACAGCACATACCAGCAATCGTGCCCCGGCGGCGCGAGCGACGGATCGGTCGCCGACGGACGGTGCAGGTAGAGCGAGAAGTCGTCGGCGAGCAGCTTGCGCTCGAAGATGTCTTCGAGGAGCTCCTTGTACCGGGGACCCATGAGGATCTCGTGATGCGCCACGTTCTCGTACTTGCGGTTGGTGCCGAAGTAGATCACGAAGAGCGACATCGAGTAGTCGTACCCTTCGACCTTCTTGTCCGTCATGCGCGGGCGTGCCCACGCCGGCACGAGACGACGATACGTCTGCGCCACATCGCCATTCGACACGACCGCGTCGGCCGTGAGCGTTTCGCCACCCGCGAGCGTGACGCCGGTCGCGCGACGCGTCGTGCGATCGACCGTGATGCCGGCGACTTCGCTGTTGTAGCGAATGGTACCGCCGATGTCGGTGAAGAGACGCACCAGCGCCTGCACGAGCGCGCCGGTGCCGCCGCGCGCGAACCACACGCCCCACTCACGTTCGAGCGTGTGAATGAGCGCGTAGATCGACGACGTCTGGAACGGGTTGCCACCCACGAGCAGCGGGTGGAAGCTGAACACCTGCCGCAGCCGGTCGTCCTGCACGAACTTGCTCGCGTACTTTGCGACGCTCTGATCGGCGCGCAGCCGCACGAGATCCGGGGCGACCTTGAGCATCGAGCCGTACGACGGGAAGGGCTTGTCGATGAGCGCCATGCCCGCCTTGAAGATGTCGCGCGTGCGCGCGACGAACCGGTCGTAGCCCGTGACGTCGTCGGCATTGAAGCGCGCCACTTCGCGACGCAGATGCTCCGGGTCGCCGTTGTAGTGGAAGACGCTCCCGTCCTCGAACCGGATGTTGTAGAACGGATCGAGCAGTTGCAGCTCGAGGTAATCGCTCGTGCGCGCGCCGCACAGTTCGAAGAGGTCGTGCAGCAGCCACGGCGCCGTGATGATCGTGGGACCGGCGTCAAACGTGAAGCCGTCCTGTTCGAACACGTACGCGCGGCCGCCCGCCTTGTCGAGCTTCTCGACGATCGTGACGTCGTGGCCCTGGGCCTGCAACCGGATGGCGGCGGAGAGCCCGCCGAATCCACTGCCGATGACGAGAATGCGCATGTCAGCGAAATGCAAGAAGGAGCACGCTCAGCGCCGCGCGAGGATCACGAGGTGCCAGACGTGGAAAACGAGCGCCAGCGTCAGCGCACTGAGAAACGCGAGCGAGGGGCTCTGATGTGCCCGAAGCACATACAAGGCGCCGAGGAAGGCGAGGCCCGCACCGAGGAACGAGACGGTGGCCAAAGGCCGCGGGCCGCGTCCGGTGCGTCGGTGCCACACGATCAGCGCGGCGGCCTCGACGAGCACGGCCCCCATGATGCCGAGCAGAAAGATCGGCGATGCCACGAGGGCCGCGAGCGCGTCCATTGCGCGCGAGGTACGTCGCGCCGCGACGTCAGTCGCCAGCGACCGCGACGGACGGGACACCCATGGCCGCGCGGGACGCCGACGCGTTCACCGTCTTCGGCGCCCCCGCCCGCCACGCGAGCCACAGCGGCAATGCCATCGCGATGAAGCCGAGTACGCCCGCCCACACCATGTCCTGACGCAGGCAGATGGCGATCGGCAGCATGCCATTCACTGCGTACAGCACCAGCGGGAAGTTGCTCGGCGCCACATCACGCGCCCAGCGCGTCGGCGGAACGATCATGAGCATCAGGCGTGCAACGACGATGCCGGTCAGCAGCCAGCCGAGCCAGTTCGTGAGCGGCATCCCGTAGAAAATCGGCGTGCCGATGAACCGGATGAACGCCGATTCGTTGCTCAGGTCCGGCACGTTCCACATCCAGTGCACCGTCTTCACCATCGCGGGATCCATCGACACGTCCCACGCGGTGAGTACCGTGCCGCCGATGAACGCCCACCACCAGCGTGACACCGTGTCATCCTTCGCCGGCAGCAGTCGCGCCGTGATCGCGAGCGACGCATACAGCATGAAGAACCAGCTGGTAGGAATGTTGAACGGCACAAGATCGAGAATCTTGTAGCCGAGGAGCCCCGAGTACCCGTACACGCCGAACGGCAGTCCCGTGGACGTGCCCAGCAGCTCCGAGCCGAGCGACACCGTGAAGCTCACGCCGAAAATCGTGAGCGCGGTGCGCGAGCCGAGCTTGCCCATGGCGTGGAGGATGCCGGCCAGCGCGCCGAGCACGACGGTGGTCTGTCCCCCGAACTGATAGCCGAGCGCGTAGACCTTTGCGTTCGTGGGGGTGCTCAGCCACGCCGGAAGCGGCGGCGACAGGAACGTGGCAAAGGCGAACGCCGAGAAGGCGCTCAGCACGGCGTGGGCCACAAGACAGAAGAACGCCACCCGCAGCAGGGTGGCCGAACTGTCCCGATCCACGGAGGGATAAGCGGCAGCAGACACTGTGAAGTACCGGGAAAGACGGGGCCGGTGCGCTCAGGCGAGGCGCACGTGATCCTTGGCAGCGGCGTTCGGCAGCAGGTCCCAACGCAGCACGGGACCGTCACCGACCGTCGCGGTGTCGAGCGGGGCTGCCCGGAACCGCCAGGCATCCCACAGGACAGAGAATCGCGCGCGGCGCGTGATGCGCGCGCGCGTGGAAATCGTGTCGTACCCTTGCGCTTCGATCGCGCCGAGGATGCCGGCGTATCCCGTGGCGCACGCCCGCGCACAGCGATGGGCATCGTGCGAGAGCAGCGCGATGCCGGGGATGGCGGCCTCGTACAGGGCGCGCGCGCGGCCGACTTCGAACGCCATCATCGGACGCCACCGTTCGTCGCGCGGCAATCCGGGATTGGTCAGCACATCGCGGGGCGTCAGGCCGAACATCGCGAGGTCTTCCTCGGGGAGATAGCATCGCCCGCGATGGATGTCTTCGCCGATGTCACGCAGGATGTTCGTGAGCTGCATCGCCACGCCAAGCGTGCGCGCATAGCGCACCGCGCGACGGCGCGCTTCCTCACCACCCGGCACCCCGAAGACGTGCGTGCACATCTCGCCCACGGAGCTCGCGACGCCCTCGCAGTAATGCTCGAGTTCGCGCCACGTGCGATAGCGCGTCGGCGCGAGGTCGAGCCGTACGCCATCGAGCAGCTCGAAGAGCGGCTCGGGGGGCACCTCGTACTCGCGCGCTACCCACGCGACTTCACGGAACACCGGGCCACTCGGGCGCCCGGCGAGCGCGGCGCTCAGCTGCCGTTCGTAGTCGCCCAGCTGCGCGGCGAGCGTGGCCTCGGTGCCGGGCGTTGCCTGATCGACGAGATCGTCAGCCACCCGGCAGAACGCGTACAGCGCGTAGGCCGCGCGGCGCTTCTCGGCGGGCAGGAGATAGCTGGCGAGCGTGAACGTGCGGGCGTGGGTGCGCACGATGGTCGCGCAGTGCGCGGCATCGGTCGACGGGGCGGTCTCGATCGCTGCAGGCCGACGCTCGTCCGCGCCAAGATCGGACGGGCGGAGCACATCGGCCGACCGCAACGCGAGGTCACGATCGGTCATGCGAACCATCGGGCAGACGTCGAGAAGCAGGCCATGCGGAGGGGTCCGGTCGTGTGGAGCGTGCGGGCGACTGCACGTGGGGAACACGGCCGTCCGGCAACCGGGACGGCGACTGGCAAATGAACGCAAACCGGCCGGCAACGTTCCCGAACGAGCGGGGCGCAAGCGACGCGGCTGACACCCCTACTCTGGAGTCGTCAGGCACGACTGTCAACCGGGGTTGACAGTCGCGGACCGACGAGTCCGGGTCAGCGCGTCCGAAAGGCGGCGAGCGCGCGCCGTGTGAACTCCGACAGGACCATGCGGCCGCTCAGCGCGGCGCGCTCGGCCAACAGCGGCTCCCACGCCTCGGTGCCCGTCCAGAACACCCGCTTGAGCTCCGCCATCGCCTCCGGATTCGAGGCCGCGAGGGTGCGCGCGAGCGTGTCCACGGCCGTGTCGAGTGCCGCCTCATCGGGCAGCAGGCGCGCGTAGAGCCCATGCCGCTCGCCCCACTCGGCGTCACGCCAATCCGCGTCCACGGACATGGCGGCGAAGGGCCCGCGCCCGACCCGGCGCTCCACCACGGTGCCCACCACGAACGGCCCGATACCCACCGCCAGCTCGCTCAGGCGCGCCGAGGCGTTGGGCGTGGCCAGGGCGTAGTCGGACGCCGAAATCAGACCGACCGCACCACCGGCGGCTTTGCCCTGCACACGCGTGACCACGAACTTCGGCGCGCGGATCATGGCCAGAATCACGCGCGAGAAGCCGCTGAAGAACTCGGCGCCCTGTTCGGCCGATGTGATCGACGAGAACTCGTCGAATGACGCACCAGCGCAGAAGGGTCCGGACCCACCGCTTCGGACCACGATGACACGCGCCTCGGGATTCGCACCGAGGTCGTGAATCGTCTGCGCGAGTCGGCGCAACAGCACACCGGGCAGCGAGTTGCCCTTGGGATGCGAGAACTGCACGGTGCCGATGCCATCGGCGATGTGGGCCACGACGTCGCCGTCGGGCACTGCGGGCGCGGAATGGGTGTTGGACATGGCGGAAAGATACCCGCCGTTCCCCGATTGTCGGATCCCCGACCCGACCCGTACATTCTCCTCCATGGAACAGCCCACGATTGTCCCGACCGCCGACTCGTCCGCGCACGAGTCCGCTCTCGTCGCCGCCTTCGAGGCGCGCATCGCCGCCGGTGAAAGCATCGAGCCCAAAGACTGGATGCCCGAGCGCTACCGCAAGCAGCTCATCCGCATGATGTCGCAGCACGCGCACTCCGAAGTCGTGGGCATGTTGCCGGAGGGCAACTTCATCACGCGTGCTCCGTCGTTGCGGCGCAAGATGTCGCTGATCGCGAAGGTGCAGGATGAAGCGGGCCACGGCCTGTACATCTACTGCGGGACGGAGACGCTCGGCGTCGATCGCCACGAACTCATCGAGCAACTGCTCGACGGCCGCGCCAAGTACTCGAGCATCTTCAACTATCCCACGCTCTCGTGGGCGGACATGGGCGTGATCGGCTGGCTCGTGGACGGCGCGGCGATCGTGAATCAGACCATCCTCGCGAAGACGTCCTACGGTCCGTACGCGCGTGCCATGGTGCGCATCTGCAAGGAAGAGAACTTCCACAAGCGACAGGGCTACGAGATCTGCGCCACGCTGGCGCGCGGCACGCCGGCTCAGCGCGAGATGCTGCAGGACGCGGTGAATCGCTTCTGGTGGCCGGCGCTCATGATGTTCGGGCCGAGCGACACCGATTCGCCCAACTCCGCCGAGCTGCTCAAGTGGCGCGTGAAGCGGAAGACCAACGACGAACTCCGTCAGCGCTTCGTGAACCTCACCGTGCCGCAGGCGATCGCGATCGGCATCACGTTGCCCGATCCCGAGCTGCGCTTCGACGAGGCCACGGGCAACTGGGTGTTCGGCGAGATCGACTGGACCGAGTTCTTCCAGGTGATCGGCGGTGAAGGTCCGTGCAACCGTGAGCGACTGGCGGCGCGTCGCGCGGCGCACGAGGACGGTGCGTGGGTCCGCGAAGCCGCGGCCGCGCATGCGGCGAAGCAGCGCACGAGCGGCACCCAGGCGGCCTGACCCATGAGCACGACCGACGCGACGAACGTCCCGTACACGAGCGACACGCACGCCGACGGCCTCGCCGTCACCGGCCAGACGCAGTGGCCGCTGTGGGAGGTGTTCACGCAGGCGGGCAAGGGCGCGCCGCACGAGCACGCCGGCAGCGTGCACGCGACCGACGCGGAGCACGCCATGCAGAACGCGCGCGATGTGTATTGCCGGCGTGGCGAGGCGGTCAGTCTGTGGGTCGTGCCGGCCAGTGCCATTGTCGCGTCGGTGCCGGGCGACGCCGGCCCGTTCTTCGATCCGGGGAACGACAAGGCGTATCGCCATCCGCACTTCTACAAGGTGCCGTTGGGCGTGCGGGTCTTCTGATGACGCGCACTGATCACGACGAGGGGCACGACGACAGCGCCGCACACGTCACGTCCGAGCCACTGAACGTCGCACCGTTCAACGTGGCTGGCGTGCGTACGCCGGTGATTGCGAATCCGCTCGCGGAGTATCTCCTGCGGCTGGGTGATGATCGGCTGGTGCTGGGGCATCGACTCTCGGAGTGGTGCGGCCACGG
>JALOPN010000139.1 GCA_025453875.1 Gemmatimonadaceae bacterium
CTTGGTGGCGAGGAAGTGCTCGCACGCATCCGTGCCACGCACCCCCTGCTCCCGGTGATCGTGGCCAGCGGGTACGATCATGCCGACGCGGCGACGCGCATGCCCGAGGACTCGGCCACGCGCTTCCTGCAGAAGCCCTACGGCGTTGACGCCCTGCGCGACATGGTGCGTGAGGTCATGGCCGGCGCCTCCACGCCTGATCTGGTCCGCTAGCAGGCGGGCCACAAGGTGCGACCGGCGCGGGAGGCCAGCGCACCTCGTTGGCAACGCGTCAGGCCGCGATGCGACGCGTTGTTCCGACCAGCGGCATGACCTGCGCCGCGAACCGCTCCATCTCCTCGAGCTGCGGACTGCACTGCAGGAGCAACAGATCGACGCCAACGCGCGAGAGCTGGTCAATCCGCTCCGCAACCTGCTCGGGCGTGCCGACGAGACCCGTGCGCAGACCACGGTTTGACACCGAATAATCCTGCACCGAGAGGTGCTGCTCCAGCTTCGTGTTGGTGAGCCAGTCCTGAAAGTTGCCGTACCCCGGTGAGTCCGGTGCCACGGTGGTGATGCGTGTCAGCTCCTGCTGCACTTCCCGCTCGGTGTCGCGCACGATCGTGTACGCCGCCACACCAAAACGCATTGGGGGCAGTGCCGCCCGCTCGCGTCGTTCGCGCAGATCCGCGATCTTCGGCGCCAGTCGATCCGGCGGATCGCCGTGCATCACATAGGCATCACACTGCGTGCTGATGAGTGTCTTCGCGGCCTCCGATTCACCGCCGGCGTACACCAGCGGGCGCGGACGCGTGTGGCTGCGCAGCGGCGGCGGTTGCACCGTCAGTTCGTCGACCTCGTAGTAGCGACCGCGGAACGAGACGCTGGGTTCCGCGCTTCGTCCTTCCACCAGCTCGACACGACATTCAGCGAGAGTCGCCCGTTGCTGATCCGATCGATCGTCGCGGCCTGCTTGGCCAGTGTCGCCGGGTGATGGAACGTCGGACGCACGGCCACCATGAGCTCGAGCGAGTGCGTGACGGCCGCCAGCGCGGCGGCCGTGCTCCACGCATCGAGGGTGGGGGCGTTCACGCCCTTGATGTCGTTGAGAAAGAGCTCGGCGATGAGCGTCAGGTCGTAGCCGAGCTCTTCGCTGCGTCGGGCGAGGCGTTGCACGTACCGCCAGGACGCCTCCATGCCTTCATCCTCGACGTTGCGCAGCCAGCCGCCGAAGACCGGGAGCCAGTACCCGTACCGCATCACCGCGCTCCCGCGAGCACACCGGCGCGCTGCTCGAGGTAATCCACAAGATTGGTCCACGGATCGAACCCGACCACGTTCGGCGCGTCGGCCACGAAGTTCGACAACGCGTTGATGTCGTAGAAGTAGTGCTGCCCATCCCGATCGTCGACGAGCAGTTCGATCCCACCCACATCGATCTGTGCGGCCTGAGCGATGGCTTCGACCTGCGCGATGATCGTGTCGCTCGGCCGCGTGCCCTCCACGCGCAGTCCATTCTTCGGCGCATCGATCGCGCAGGCCCCGCGCACCAGTTCCACACCCGTGGTCGTCTGGCAGGCGTCCGCCGGGCAGAGATCGAATGAGCCGGCCGCCGGATACACGTTGATGGCGTACAGGTAGCGGCCACCGAGCGTCTCGACGCGGGTGATGTGCCCGTTGCGCAACGGCGCCGCCTCCTGCACGAGTGCGGTGCCGTCCACGCCGAGTTCGACCACGCCGCGCGCGACGGCATCGCGCAGGGCGTCAGGCGTGTCGTAACGCACGATGCCGGCGCCGCTGCCCCCGATGTTGGCTTTCACGAGCACGGGATACCGCAGCGACTCCGCTGCCTGTGGGGCCAGCGCCGGGTGGTTGATCACGCGACTGCGTGGCGCCGGCAAGCCGAGCCGCGCAAGGAGCCCGAGCTGTGTCGCCTTGGAGAGCTCGAGCGCGTACGCCGCGCTGCCATTCACCACAGGCGTACCGAGGCGTTCGACGTGATGCAGCCAGTGCAGCGTGGCGAAGATGCTCTGGCCGTGCCCGCGCAGGTACGCGCTGGGGCTCGCTCGATTGAACACGAGCGAGTACGGCAGCGACGGTTCGGTCGGGTCGAACGTGTGCGCTGCGGCGTCGAGCCGCGTGTACGCCACCCCGCGCCGCTCGAGTTCGGTGAAGAGCGGGCGGAACCAGTCCGGGTGTTCGTGGAACACCGCGATGGGGAGCAACGACATGCAGTACCTCGAGGCGAATGGGATCGCCGACCTGAACGACAAAGCCCGGGGACTCGTGGGAGCCGCCCGGGCGTTCGCGTTTTAGCTCGTTGTTTTACGTGGCGGCAATAGGCGGCAAAAGACCACGGCTTCAGTTGTGACTTACCCATAAACCTTACTGCTGAACTATCGCCCGTGTCAATGTGGCGCGCCGCGGGAGGCGGCGCGCCACGTCGGGGTCACGGGGCGCCGATGGCTCCCACCGGATTGGCCGACGGCCGACGCGAGGTCCAGAACGCGACGAGGCCACACGAGCCGCCACGCATCACCGGGCCGAACGCATCGGGGATCTGCCACGGCGATTCGTAGATCTCGACCGCCACTACGGCGGAAGCGCCCCACTGCTCGTCGAGTCGCGTCAGCGAGACAGGGGCGCCGTCACGCGTGATCCACAAGTTGTCGATGAAGACCTCCGGTGTGCAGAACGGCTCGCGGTCGTCCGAGCCGGCGCGCGACGCGCTCAGGCTTCGCGCGACGACCGGCGTCGCGCCTGCCGCCGTGGCCCGGCCCGGTTCGTCCTGCATCGCGGGCGAAGGCGACCGCGACGCGAGCGTCCGCATGCGCAACGAGTTGTCGCGCTGCACCGCAATCAGGTCGCCCCGCCCCGCGAGGATATCCTGAAACAGCAACGGATCGCGCCGATCGAGCTCCTCGGGCGCGAGGAACACTCCCTTTCGCCCCTTGGCACGCTTGTCGAACGCCGCCAGATCGGTGGCCAGCGTTCGGTCATTGAGCGCGGTCACCCGATCGCGACGCGGCAGATCGCCGAGTGATGGGGTGGAGTCAGCGCGGGGCTGCTGGGCCGCGAGCGGCGACACACTGATCGCCAGCATGGTGGCGCAGAGCGCCAGTGACATCCGGGCCGTGAACATCGTTCCCTCCGGTCATGGGGGACCAACGGCGGGTGGCCGTCGGTGGGCACCTGCGGGTCGTCTGTACCTTACCCCGCAGACGCACGGGTGGCTAATCGGCCAAAGCCGCGATTTGTTCGCGGAGGGTCGCCACCGGCAGCTCCACCCCGATGAAGAGCGCCGTTGCCGTCGCGTCATCGTGCGGTCTGGAGCGATCGAGCGACAGACGGCGAGCCCCCGGCACCCGATTCCACACGAACATCTCCGCGGGCCGGTCGGCAAACCGTACCAGCCCCTTGGCCCGTACCACGCTCTCGGGCAGCGCCTGCACAAACGCCTGGAAACGA
Source organism: Gemmatimonadaceae bacterium (assembly GCA_025453875.1). Classification (GTDB taxonomy): domain Bacteria; phylum Gemmatimonadota; class Gemmatimonadetes; order Gemmatimonadales; family Gemmatimonadaceae; genus JAABRT01. The sequence goes on from JALOPN010000139.1 coordinate 3,451, forward strand.
TCACGCGCCACAACCGCGGGCAACGGCAGCGCGAGGCTCCCGAAGGGATGGGTGTGCGACCGATCGCCGTGCGCCAGCGCCGGCGTCGCGAAGTGATGTGCGCGCGCGCCCGGCGCATCGGTGCTGGCGGTCACGCGACCTCCCCGTGCCGGCTCACGTGTAACGTCCTCCACCAGCGTGTGCAGCGCCGCGGCCAGGTCGTCGCTCGTGACGACGCGCGCGCGCGGATTGAGCGCCTGCAGGGCGGTGGTGACCGCATCACGCCGTGAGGCCGCCACCTTATCGAGCCAGTTCAGCACGAGATGCGTCGCCGTCCGGACCTGCGCTTCCTCGAGTCCATTGTGCCACCAGCGCTTCTGCCAGCGCGCGGCATCCACCACCGTGACCTGCAGCGGCAGTGTGAAGTGCCCGAGGTGGCCATCGGTGGTGAGATGACCCAGCAGATCGTCGGTCTCGGTCGCGCCGTTGGCCTCGATGAGCAGCACGCTGCCGGGATCAGGCGGCGTGTCGTAGAGCAGATCGAGCAGTTCACGCAGGGAACTGCAGCACACGCACTCGCCCGCCAGTGGTGTCACGAGCGCGTTCAGTTCGCTCAGGCGAGCGGCGTCGATGCGTGCGTTGCGAAAGTCGTTCAGGATGATGCGCGCCCGGACACCCCGCGCCGCGAGTTGCGGCACGAGCGTTGTCAGCAGACGGGTCTTGCCGGCACCCAGAAAGCCGGCGAGCAGCACGAGCGGGATCATGATCAACGCTCGCGGTTGCGTCGGCATCGCGCAAGCGCGTGCGCTACCTTGTGCACATGATCAAGTACCTGGGCTCGAAACGCCGACTGCTCGACCACATCGTTGCGATCGCACGGGCGGTGCCGGGCGCAACAACGGCGGTCGATCTCTTCTCGGGTACGGCACGCGTGGGCCACGCGCTCAAGGGCGCAGGGTTCGCGGTGCACGCCAATGACTACGCGGCGTACGCGCACGTGCTCGCGACCTGTCATGTGCAGGCCGACGCCGACCGCTGGACCGACGCGGCAACCGCGCTCCTCGCCGAGCTGCAGCGAGTGCCACCAGCGGCCGGCTACGTCACGCGGACATTCTGCGAGGAGGCGCGCTACTTCACCCCCGAGAACGGTGCGCACATCGACGCGATACGCGACGAGATCGCGCGCCGCGCGCTTCCGGTGGAACTCGAAGCCATCGCGCTCACCGCGCTGCTCGAGGCCGCCGATCGCGTCGACAGCACGACCGGCGTGCAGATGGCATATCTCAAGCAGTGGGCCCCGCGCGCGCACAAGCCGCTCACGCTCAGACTGCCGGCGCTGTTGCCGCGCGCCACCGGCGGCGCGAGCACGGCGCACCGGCTCGACGCGCGCGACGCCGCGCGCACGCTCACGGGGCACCTCGCCTATCTCGATCCGCCGTACAACCAGCACTCCTACCTGGGCAACTACCACGTCTGGGAGACGCTCGTCCGATGGGACGCGCCCGAAGCCTACGGCGTGGCGCGCAAGCGCCGAGACACGCGAGCCAACGCGAGTGTGTTCAACAGCCGGCGCCAACACGCCGACGCGTTTGCGGAGGTGGTCCACACGCTGGATGCGCCCGTGCTCATCGTGAGCGTCAGCAACGAGGCGTGGCTGTCGCGCGACGCATTGCTCGCGCTGCTCGCGACGCGCGGCGATGTGCTCGTCGTCGACCACGATGTTCGCCGCTACGTCGGCGCGCAGATCGGCATTCACAACCGGCGCGGCGAGCGCGTCGGGACGGTGAGCCACGTGCGCAACACGGAATCGCTCTACGTGGCCGGTCCGGGTGCGGTGTTGGACGCCGTGCGTCGCACGAAACAGTAGTTCAGCACGAGCTCCGTCCGCACGACTTCACCGGGCGGGAGCGGTACAAGCCTTGGTTCCGTCGGATGAAAAAACAGGGTGTCGTACCCCATCGCGTCGATGGTCGCCCGCAGTTCGTGCTCGTCGGTGCCGGCGATCGCAAGGCATGGATGGTTGATCTCGGCAATGACCACCGGAACGGCATGACGCGCCAGGAACGATCGCGCGCCTCTCAGGACCCGCAGTTCGAACCCCTCGACATCGATCTTGATCGCTCGCACGGGCGGCAGACTGCGATCACCGAAGAAGCTGTCGAGTGACGTACACCACGTCGCATCGAACGCCGCGTCGTCGAGGCGCTCCAGCACGGTACCCAGATCCGGCCGCAGCGCGTGCCCGCCGTCGTTGTCGGCGCGCCGCAGCATGGGCAGCACCGCCGCCGTCTCCCCGACCGCCGCGTGAATAGGGTGCACTTGTGCGAACCCATTGAGCGCCACGTGCTGCACGAGCTGCGCGTGGTTCGCGGCATTCGCCTCGAAGCTCCACACCTGCCCCGTCGGTCCGACCAGCGCGGCCGCGAACAGGGAGAACCAACCCACGTGCGCCCCCACGTCGAGAAACACGTCGCCGTCCTGCAGTACGGAGCCGAGATAGGCACACGTCTCGGCTTCGTACAGGCGACCGGCGTCGAGATATTCCAACATGATCTGCTGACTGTACTCCGCACGGTCGAGCGACAAGCGAACTGGTCGAGGGCCGCCTGGACGCGTCAGCTGATACGTACGGGTTTCGCGTGCCATGGCCACCCAACCGTTAAGGAGCACAGCCACCGGGACATCCCGGAATGTACGGCGCGCGCATCCAACGCGCCCATCCCTCGCGCGCTGGCATCCGAGGCACGCCGACGCTATTCTCCCCCGCGTCTTCGCCACCCGTCATGTCGCTCATCGACCGCGCCCTCCTCGACGAACTCGCCGACCTGCTCGGCCCCCAGCGCAGGTCGAGGCGTATCAACACGAGATCACGCGCGCGGCTGCGGCCCGGGAGTTCGACGCGCTCCGCCGAGCGGCGCACGGACTGAAGGGCGCCTCCGCGTCCGTGGGCGCCACCGCCCTGCACGATGCGATGCAGACCCTCGAACACGCTGCCACGCTCGGTGATGTCGCGTCGGTGGACGCGACGCTCGGCGCGCTACCCGTGCTCGCGCGCGATACGCTCGCCGCGCTCTCGCCGTCAGAGCGCGGGTAACGGCTCCGAGGGGCGCCCGAGTCCCGCCCCGACCCGCGCGAGCACCGCCTGCAGTTGCGCGAGACGCACCGGCTTCGACAAGTGCTCGTCCATGCCAGCCGCCAGACAGTCATCGCGCGCCGACACCATTGCGTTCGCCGTGAGCGCGACCACCGGGACGCGAGCGCGGTGCCCATCGCGCGCCCGGAGACGTCGTGTGGCCTCCATCCCGTCGAGGCGCGGCATCTGCAGGTCCATCAGAATGAGATCGAACGTCGTGTCGAGGGTCACCGCGAGCGCCGCTTCACCATCGCTCGCGATCGTGACATCATGCCCCAGCGAGGTGAGCATCCCCTGCACCACCGCCTGATTGACCGGATTGTCCTCCACCAGCAGCACGTGCAGACGACGTGGCTGCTCGTGCAGCGAGTGCCGCGTGATCAGCGCCGTGCCATACGCCGGCGTCCGGACATCGCTCAACACGCGCGTCACGAGCTCGCGCAGCTCGGCCGGCGTGGCGGGCTTGGTGAGGAAGCCGCGTACGCCAAGCGCGCGACAACGCGCCGCATCGCCCCTGCGTCCGCCCGATGACAGCAACAGCAGTCGACGCATCGTGGTGGGATCGAGAGCGCGCAGCGCCTCGGCGAATCCGAAGCCGTCGCGTCGCGGCATGACGCCATCCACGACGAACAGATCGAACGCGCAATCCGCTGTCTGCACCACCCTGAGTGCCTCGTCGCCGTCGCTGGCGTAGCGCACCGCGAAGCCCCAGCGTGCCAGCAATCGTCCCACCGTCTCGCGCCCCAGCGGATGATCGTCCACGACGAGCGCGGTGTGGCCATCGAAGCGACGGAGCGGCGGTACCGCGGCAACCGTTTCCTGCGCGCGCGGCAGCACGAGGCGCACCGTGAACGTCGTGCCACGCCCCGGCTCACTCGCCAGCGTGATCGTACCGCCCATGCGCGTCACAAGCTGTCGCGTGATGCTCAACCCCAGTCCGGTGCCGCCGTACTCGCGCGTGATGGAGGCATCGACCTGACGAAACGCCTCGAAGACGCGTTCCTGCTGAGCCAGCGGAATACCGATGCCTGTGTCGCGCACCTGCAGCTCGATGGCATCGGCGACATCGCTGGCGGGTGTACTCCGGATCGTCACGACGACGTCGCCCACGTGCGTGAACTTGATCGCGTTGTCGCAGAGGTTCACGAGCACCTGCCGCAGCCGCCCGGGATCGCCCAGTGACAACGGCGGCAGCTCATCGGGCAGATCGAGGACGAGTTCGAGATGTTTGCGCTCGGCCCGAAC
>JALOPN010000140.1 GCA_025453875.1 Gemmatimonadaceae bacterium
TCCGGCATCGCGGAGGGATGCCCTTGATGATGGCGAAACCGATTGGTGGCCGGTATCTGTCGTTCGCCGAGCGCGAAGAGATCGGGCTGCTGCACGCACAAGCGGTCGGGGTGCGCGAGATCGCTCGTCGCCTTGGTCGAAGCCCCTCCACGATCTCGCGGGAGTTGAGACGCAACGCGGCCACTCGCTGCGGCAAGCTCGCGTATCGAGCGTCCGTCGCGCAGTGGAAGTCCGAGATCGTCGCTAAACGGCCCAAGCCCGCCAAGCTGGTGACGAATCCACGGCTGCGCGACTATGTCCAGCAGCACTTGGCGGGGACGATCCACGATGCACGTGGACGCGTGGTCGACGGCCCTCGACAAGCCCCGTTCATCGGTCGGAACAAGCCACACCGCGGTGACCGCCGATGAGTGAATGGCTGGTCACCGGAGCAGATTGCCAACCGCCTTCGGGTGGACTTCCCGGATGATCCGTCGATGCGCATTTGTCATGAAGCCATCTACCAAGCGCTCTACATTCAGGGGCGGGGCGCCCTCAACCGAGAGCTGGTGAGCTATCTGCGCACCGGGAGGGCGTTGCGCACGCCACGCGCTCGCGCTCAGGCCAAGGCCTGGGCCCATGTGAGTGACGAGGTGATGATCGCCAGCCGCCCTGCCGAGGCAGCAGATCGCGCGGTGCCGGGGCACTGAGAGGGGGACTTGATGATCGGCCTCGACCGGTCGGTCATGGGCACGCTGGTCGAACGATCAAGCCGCTTCACGATGCTCGTGCATCTGTCGCGCGACACCGGCTACGGGGTGACGCCCCGCACGAAGATCGGTCCGGCGCTGGCGGGCTATGGTGCCATCACCATGGCCAACGCGCTCAAGCAAACCGTGACGAAGCTCCCGGGCCATTTGTGGCGGTCATCAACGTGGGATCGCGGCAAGGAGCTGTCCGATCACGCGCGCTTCACCATCGAGTCTGGGGTGAAAGTGTGCTTCGCGGACCCCCATAGTCCGTGGCAACGCGGCACCAACGAGAATACGAACGGACTGCTGCGACAGTATTTTCCCAAGGGCACGGACCTGTCTCGATGGAGTGAGCAGGAGCTCCAAGTCGTCGCACTGACGTTGAACAACAGGCCGCGGAAAACTTTAGGATGGAAGACGCCGGCAGAGAGACTGGATGAACATCTACGCTCTGTCGCACAGACCGGTGTTGCGACGACCGGGTGAATCCAGCTTGCGATCCGCGATCCGAATGAACCACCAATCGGCCATCCAGCTCCCGATCATGCAGCGCCTGCTCCAGCGCGTCGAGCGCGAGGTCCGTGCGCATCGTGGTGTGCGCGCGCCAGCCCACGATGCGCCGCGAGAACACGTCGATCACGAACGCCACGTACACGAAGCCGGGCCGTGTGGCGACGTGGGCGAAGTCCGCCACTGAGCGCCGGTTCGGCCGCTCCGCCACGAACTGCCGCTGCCCAAGGTCATGCGGCGCCGGCGCGGCAGGGTCCGGCCGCGTCGTGCTCACGCGCTTGCCACGGACGACACCCCGCGGTCCCGCGACGCGCATCAGCCGTTCGACCGTACAGCGCGCGACGCGCGTCCCCTCGCGCACCAGCTGCCGCCAGACCTTGCGCGGGCCGTAGACCTCGTGATTCGCCCGGTAGACCCGCTGGATGGCCTCAAGCAGTGCCGCAGCACGCTGCGCGCGGGCAGAGCGCTGCGTCACGTCGGCGAGGCGACGACGACCCAGAAAGTACCCGATGGTGCGATCTCCAGCACGCGGCAGATCGGCTCGACACCGTAGGATGCGTGGTGCGCGTCAATGAACGCGTACACGAGCGCACGGGCTACTTCGTGTGGCGTTCGAGCTCCGCCGCCGCGAACAGCGCACTGGCCTTGTGTGAGTTCTCTGAATTCTGGCGCACTTTTTCTCTAAACTCTGTCACACTTGAGGTGCGGTCAGTCCGGCCTCCGGTCCCTCGACCGGGTGCGCCTTCAGGTGACGGGTGCGATACGAGCGGCCGCGCATCTCGAAGTGGACGCCCCGTTCGAGCAGGCGGTCGAGGATCGCTTCGGCCAGATCCCCATCATGCAGCACCTGGCCCCACGCCGCCAGCGGTTTGTTGGTGGTGACGAGGATCGGCTTGCCGCGCAGGTAGCGGTCGTTCACGAGGCGGTAGAGCACGTTGGCGGCATCCGCCGCGTGGCTGAGGTATCCGATCTCGTCGAGCACCAGGACGTGCGGCTGCAGGTACGGCGCGATGGCCGCGTCGAGCGTGCCGAGGTGGACCGCATGCGAGAGCTCGCCGATGAGCAGATCCGCCGACACGAAGCGCGCCTCGTAGCCGTGTTGCAGCGCGCGATACGCGATGGCGATGGCCAGGTGCGTGTTGCCTGTGCCGCTCGGGCCACTGAAGATCGCGTTGCGGCCGTCGGTGACGAGCTCAAGGCCGAGATACGTGCCCAGCATCTGGCGGCGCAGGGACGCCTGGAAGGTGAAGCTGAAGTCGTCGATGGTACGCACAAACGGGAAGCGCGCGGCGCGGACCGCGCGCCGCATCCGCGTCTCGGCACGATGCGCGATCTCCTCCGCGATCAGCAGCTCGAGGAAGGTCTGATACGGCATGCCCTCGCCTTCGGCGCGGCGCGCGAGCTCAAGGTAGAGGCGTCGCACCGTCGGCAGATGCAAGCGCTTGAGCATGGCGTCCAGATCCGTCGGCGGCGTGACGGGCGCGGTCGTGGGCGCGCGACGCGCGCGGCTCATGACGCCACCTCTCGGGGCGCCGACAGCGCGTGGTCCGCGCTGAGGTGCTCGAGGTACTCCGCGCCGAAGAGCCGCTGCATCAGCGCGCGCTGGAGCAGTGGCCGGAAGGCCGCCTCCCCGAGCCGCTCCAGCACGGCGAAGGCGCGCTCGATGCACCCCTGCCAGGTGTGTGGTCGCTGATGCACGAGCTCCGTCACGTAGGCTTCACCGACCGGGCCCAGCTCCACCAGCCGCTCGCGCATGAAGTACAGGCGCTTGCGACTCCCGTACACCGAGGCGAGTTGCTCCGCGCGCTGGCCGGTGAGATAACTGACGTCGCCGACATGCGGGAAGCGCGGATGCGTGGTGTCATGCCGACCGCCGGCGCAGACAAGGCGCACGCGGTCGGGATACAGGTAGAGCGTCGCCGGAAGCCCGCACGCTTTGGCGGGCATCGCGTACCGCACGCCCTGATACGTCACCATCGCCGTCGGGCCCACCGTGACCGGCACGTGCAGCCCGTAGTCAGCGGGCGCGACCGCGAGCGGCGTCAAGCGCCGCTGCTCCTCCGCGAGGCGCACGGCGGGGGGGACGCCGGTCGCGCGCGACGGGCGCACGGTATTCACCTCGTCGAGCCACTGCGTGAGCTGCTGGGGCAGATCGGTCTCGAGGTCCTGAAACCGCCGCGCGCGGAAGAAGGCCCGCTTCACGAAGCCGATCAGGTTTTCGACGCTCCCCTTCTGCTGCGGCTGCTGCGGCGTGCACAGCTCGATGCTGGTGCCGTAGTCGATCACCGCCTGCGCGAGCGTCGGATGCCAGACGGGCCGGCCGTCCTCGCGGCGCAGCACGACCGTCCTCGGATTGTCGAACACCACGCGCAGTGGCACGCCGCCGCTGGCCGCGAAGCCCGCCAGTAGCGACCGGATCAGCGCCTCCACGCGCTCATTCGGCACCACGGTGACGAACATGAAGCGCGACCACTTGAGCCGATACGCGGCGAAGTGGACGCGGCGTCGACTGCCATCGACCAGCCGCACCTCGACGTGGCCGAAGTCGAACTGGGCGAACTCGCCGGCCACGCCCTCGAAGCGCACCAGCACCGACGGCGGTAGCAGCGGCCGTGTCGCGCCGAGCAAGCGGTACACGGTGGAGAGGCCGAGCGCGTGGCCCCGCTCGCGCAATCGGCGGTGCACCTCGCCGGGGGGCAGGTCGGGCTCCTCGGTCAGCCACGCCGTCAGCGTCGGCGCGACCTCGGGGGCCACGGGCGGCCGGCCCAGCCCGCGTCCCCGTCGAGCCGCGGCATCATCGCCTGACGTAACCGCGGGCTCCTTGGCGATCCGCCACACCGTGCGGACCGAAATCCCCAGCACCTTCGCAATTTGCCGCGGCCGCTCCCCGGCCTGCAGCATCGCCTGCACGGCGTGTCGATCCAACATCCTGAGCATCCTCCTCGCGCGCCTCCCTCCTGGGGACTGACCAACCCGGGGTCGACGCTATGGTGGTCCAACAAGCTCAGGTGTGACAGAGTTTAGAGAAAATCCGTGCCAGAATTCAGAGAACCCACACCTTGCGCCGGATCTCGTTCGCCCGCTTCAGCTCGCCATTCTCGCGCTCGAGCGTCTCCAACCGCTCCCGGTCGTCGGTCGCGAGGCCGGGCCGCTTGCCCGCGCCGCGCTCAGCTTGGCGCACCCACCGCCGCAATGTCTCCGCCGTACACCCGATCTCCACGGCAATCGAGCCGATGGCGGCCCACTGCGTATCATGGGCGTCCTGCTGCTCCCGCACGAGCCGGATCGCCCGCTCGCGCACCTCCGGCGAGAAGGGCTTGCGGGGGCGCGTGGTCGTCGGTTCGGCTTTCGTCATGCTCCCAATCTCTCCTCAATACCCGGGGGCGGTTCACCTGATCGGCATCGCCGACACCGATGATCGGCATCAGCCGAAACGAGTGATCGACATCAACCGAAATGGGTGATCGAGATCAGGCGAAATACGCAGCCCGCACGCCTCGGTCACTCACGTGAGACCGAAACTGGTCGGCACTGGTGCACTTTGAGTTGTTGCTCGCGAAGTCGTATAGCAGGCCAATGCTGGGGATAGCACTGCGACGGTGACCTAAAGAGGCACTTCAGACGGTACGCGCCCGTCGCCGTGCCCGCAGAGCGAGCGGTGCCGCCGCCTCGAGCAGCAGCGATGCCAGCGCCGGTTCCGGCACACTCGCCGGCACGCCCGTGGCGCGCACGTCGTAGGCCGGGAGCGGCGAGTCCCAGTCGGCCCAGTCCGGGGCGTCATCCGATCGACGCAACAACTGCCCCGCCGTGCTCGGCACGGCCGGGCTCGAGAATCCCCAGCCGCCGACGCTCTCGAAGAACACGTTGCCGGCCACGTGCACCCGACACGTCTCGCCGCTCACCATGGCGATGCCCGGCCCGAAGTCGAACCGCTGCAGCGCGATCGTGGAGCTGATCAACGAGGTCCCATAGGAGTGCGCCCCACGATCACGACATCGCCGACACCTTCTGCTCGGCGGTCGCCATCCACTCGCCCGATGGGGTCTCGCCGGGCTCGGGCAACGGGCCCAGCAGCGTCGCGTATCGCGCCAACGCGGGCGAGGTCTGCATCAGGATGCGCGTCGCGATCGTGAGCGGCACGGCCAGAAACATCCCCGCCAACCCGAGCGTGAAGCCCCAGAACACGAGCGACATGAGCACCACGAGCGGCGAGAGTCGCAGCTGGCGTCCCACGAGAATCGGGTCGAGCACATTGCCCAGCGTGAAGTTCGTCGCCACGTAGATCGCGGCCACCAGCGCCGCGCGTTCCGGGCCG
>JALOPN010000141.1 GCA_025453875.1 Gemmatimonadaceae bacterium
CGCGATCAGGCGGGCAAGCAGGTGCTGCTCACCATCGCACGTGGTACCACGTCGCGCGATGTGGTGGCCGTGCCCATGACCAACGAAGCGAACCTGCGCTACACCGACTGGGAGCTGTCACGTCGGCGTGCCGTCGAGACGGCGAGCAACGGCACCATGGGCTACGTGCACCTGCGCGCGATGGGCGCGAACGACGTGAACCAGTGGTACCGCGAGTTCTATCCTGCGTTTGACCGGCAGGGGCTGATCATCGACGTGCGCCAGAATCGTGGCGGCAACATCGATGCCTTCATTCTCGACAAGCTGCTCCGCCGCGCGTGGATGTACTGGAAGGGACGCGCCGGCGAACCGACGTGGAACATGCACTACGCCTTCCGCGGCCACATGGTGGTGCTCGTGGACGCCGAGACGGCCAGCGACGGCGAAGCCTTCGCCGATGGCTTCCGTCGCCTCGGACTTGGCGTGGTGATCGGTACGCGCACCTGGGGCGGCGAGATCTGGCTGAGCAACGTGAACACACTCACCGACGGTGGCGTGGCGCGTGCGCCCATGACTGGCGTGTACGGCCCCGAAGGGAAGTGGCTCATCGAGCAGGAAGGCGTGATCCCCGACATCGAGGTCGACAACCTGCCGCACGAAACGTTCAACGGCCGAGACCGGCAGCTCGAGGCGGCCATCGCGCACCTGCGCGAGAAGATCGCCGCCGATCCGCGCCCGGTGCCGAAGCCGCCGGCCTATCCGCGGCCGGCGTTCACGTATCCGGATCGGTAGGAACGGCAACTGAGTCGGGGAAGACGAACCCAAGAAGAACTGAAGACGAACCCAAGAAGAGCAACTGACCTCAGGAGTCACGGTGAGTTGCTCTTCTTCGTTTTTCTTCAGTTCTTCTTGGGTTCGTCTTCCCCCCGCTCTGTTCACGCTCCGCTGGCGCCGCACCCTCTGACGAGCACAACTTGCAAGGAAGCCGCCCCGACCGCCGACCGACCCGGAGCTTCGCATGTCGTCACCAACGCTCACGCCCGACGCGCTCATCCCATCACTGCTGGCGTCCGCCGAGTCGCTGGCGCCGCAGGTGATCGCCTGGCGTCGCCATCTGCATCGGCACCCTGAGCTGTCGTTCGAGGAGCACGCCACCGCGCAGTACGTGTACGACGTGCTCGTCGCCCTGCCGGGACTCGAGCTCTCGCGTCCCACCGCCACGAGCGTGGTGGCCCGTCTGCGTGGCGCGCTCCCCGGCCGCACGATCGCCGTGCGCGCTGACATGGACGCGTTGCCCATTCACGAGGAGAACGACACCCCGTATCGCTCCACAAAGCCCGGCGTCATGCACGCCTGCGGGCACGATGGCCACACGAGTATTCTGCTCGGTCTCGCGACCGTGCTCGCGGCGGCACGTGATCGGCTGCACGGCGAGGTGCGTTTCATCTTCCAGCACGCCGAAGAGCTCTCACCCGGTGGCGCCGACGCACTCGTGGACGCGGGCGTGATGGACGGCGTGGACGACGTGATCGGACTGCATCTGTGGTCGTCCATGCCGGTCGGCCACATCGGACTTGTCGCCGGCCCCGCGATGGCCGCGCCCGACACGTTCCAGTGCACCATTACCGGACGCGGTGGACACGCCGCGCTCCCGCACGATACGATCGATCCCATCGCCATCGGCGCGCAGGTCGTGAGCGCCCTGCAGCAGATCGTCTCGCGTCAAGTCGATCCGCTCGAGCCCGCGGTGCTCTCGGTCACGCAGTTCATCGCCGGCACCGCGTTCAACGTGATCCCCAACAGTGCGTACCTGTCGGGCACCGTGCGCACCTTCGACGCCACGCTCCGTCGCCAGATCCCCGAGCGCATGGATCGCCTCATTCGTGGCATCTGCGACGGCTTCGGCGCCACCTGCGAGTTCACGTACGAGCTCGGCTACCGTCCCGTGGTGAACGACGCCGCGCTCACCGCGCGCCTTGCCGACCTGGTGTCGCGCACCTTCGGCGAGCACGTGCTCACGCCGCTCCGCCCCGTGATGGGCGGCGAGGACTTCAGCGCCTACCAGCAGCGTGCGCCGGGTGTGTTCGCGTTCGTGGGCGCCGGCAACGTGGCGCGCGGCATCACGGCGGCGCACCATCATCCGCGGTTCGATATCGATGAAGCGTCGCTGGATGTGGGGCTGCGCTATCTGGTGGCCGCGACGGTGGAGCTGCTCGGGGGCTGAGGCCCGGGAAGGCTGTGCTTGCAACCGTAGTTGCCTGCAACTATACTTGCAGGCATGCGTGGCCCTCCCGCCTCCCGTGCGTTTTCCGAGCCGCTCGTCGATCGGGATGACGAGCGCGCTGAACTCCGGGCGCTGGTGTCTCGTGCGCAACCGAGCCTTGCCCTGCTTACCGGGCGCCGCCGCGTCGGCAAGACGTTCCTGCTCGCGCATACCTGGCCGAACGAACAGTTCTTTCTCTTCACCGCGGCGCGCACCAGCCCCGAGCTGAATCGACGACAGCTCGTGCACGACATCGCAGCGTGGAGCGGAGCCCCCGTGCGTCCTGAGGATGCACCCACCTGGCGCGCGATCTTCCGTCTGCTCGTCAGCGTGGCCAGACATCGCGCAGCGCGGTCTCCTTCACTGCGGACCGTGATCGTTCTCGACGAGTTCCAGTATCTGGCCGATGGTGACGCGGGCCTGGCGGCCGTGGCGTCCGAGCTCAACGCCGTCTGGGAGTCGCGGGAGGTCGCCGGCGCACCTGGTGCTCCCCTGCCGCTGTTGATCGTGCTCGCCGGTTCTGCGGTGCACACGATGGAAGCGCTCGCGGGCGGTGGCTCCCCGCTGTACGGCCGCTTCGACTGGACGCACGCCCTGCAACCGTTCACCTATTGGCATGCCGCGGAGCTCGCCGGCTTCACCACGGCGCGTGACCGCGTACGTGCGTATGGCATCTTTGGTGGCACACCTCGCTACCTCGCCGCCATCGACGAGCGGCGTTCGCTGGCGGAGAACGTCACCTCGCTGCTGTTGTCGCCACGGGGTGAAGTGCGAATGCTGGTCGAGACCGCACTCGATCAGGAGGATGGGCTGCGTGATGTCTCCAAGTATCGAGCCATTGTTCGGGCGGTCGCCGATGGCTGCACGCGCCGCAATGACATCGCGTTGCGCACGGGGCTGAGCAACGACCACGCACTGCGCGAAAAGCTCGCCACGCTGACCGCGCTTGGGTATCTCGAGACTCATGGCAACGTCGACGCAAAGCCGAATGACGCGGTGCGCTATCGGGTCGCTGACGCCGCCTTCCGCTTCTTTCACCGGTTCGTCGCCCCGAACGCCTCGATCCTCGAGCGCTATCCAGCCGCTCGCGTGTGGACCGAATCGGTCGCGCCGCATCTCGACAGCTGGATGGGGCACGAGTTCGAGCGAATCGCGATGCAGGCCTATGACCGGAGAGCATCGGCACTTGACCTGCCGCTGGTGCCGCAGTGGGGGCGATGGGAAGGTGTGGATCGCGCTCGCCAGTCACTCGAAATCGACATTGTGGCGCCGCTCGCCGATGGACGCTGCATGACTGGCGCGGTGAAGTGGGACCAACGGCCGATTGGCGCTCGAGTCCATCATGAGCACATGGACATGCTTCGCCGAGCGGCTGACGCGGGGCGGGCATGGGCCCACGACGCCCTCGCGAGCGATGCCCCGCTCTACTATGTCGCCGCGGGCGGCTTCACGTCGAACTTTCGCGCGGCTGTCGCAGCGAGCGGGCACCCGGCGATCATGTGGTCGCTCGCGGATGTGTTCGACAACGACGGCACCATCTGATCGCGGGCGGTCTGTTCGCGACATGCTTCACGTCGGAGCGCCGCTGGCTCGTGCCCGGCCTCATGGACGCGCACACCCACATCAGCACGCGTGCCGCTGTGGTTGCCGGCGGCAGGCCCCCCGTCAGCGCTCGAGTGCGTCAGCGTCGTCGAGATCCTTTCGGCGCCCGCTGGCGCGCTTGTTGCGAATGAGCGCCTCACGCCCGAGAAACGCAACAGGGACTCGGCCAACGCCGACCATACGCGCTCCGAGTTGTCCGCACTGGTCGCTACCCACAAGTCGAGATCACCAGTCATCCGAGGGATGCCGTGAGCCGCGAGTGCGTGGGCGCCCACGACAAGGAATCGGACGGATCGGTTCTCGAAGCAGCGCAACAGCGCGCGAAAGTCCTCGATCACTCCTCGCGCCCCTGCTCCTGCAGCGTCGATACCCGGATGGGCATGGTCGCCCGCGTGTACGACGGGAACGGCCGTCCGGAGAGCTGCCAGCCAAGCAACGACAGCTCGATGGCCGCCTGGACGCGTTCGTCGCTCGTCCCCTCCATTCGCGGATCAGCGGCCTCGGTGCTACCGAGGGGGACGATACGCACGGTCATGCTGTCGCGGATGGGCATACCGAAAGATATCGCCGTTCGGTCACCGCTGCCTCGAGCACGAAAGTCGTCGAGCACTCCTCGCGCTCCTGCTGCGTGGCACGGCACACCACGAGGCCAATGCCACGTCGCGCACGAAGTCGCTGGACAGCGACGCAATCCGACGGTACCGTCGACCAGCCCGGTTGCCCCCCTCTTCGCCAACGGACCATGCGCCGACATCTCACGCTGCTCGCGCTGCTCATCCTCCCCGCCGCACTCGCCGCCCAGCCCGCCCCGCGCACGCTCGTGCTCACGAACGTGCACGTCATCGACGGCACTGGCGCCGCACCGCAGCGCAACGTGCAGGTGGTGAGCACCGGCGCACGCCTGCTGCCCATCGGTGCCAGCCCGGTACGCATCAACGCCAGTCGCGGCGTGGACGTGATCAAGACGCGCGGCACCGAGCGCGCCGGCCTCGCGGAGCAGGACCCGCGCAAGCAGGTATACGACACCGAACAGCTGCGCGCCATCGTGGCGGAGGCCGGTGCACACATTCTCGAGCATGGCACCTACCTGTCCGACTCCACGCTCGCGCTCATGCAGCAGCGCGGCACGTACCTCGTGCCGACCTACGCCACCGTCGTGGACCTCACGCTCCCCGGCGGCGAGTACGACACGCCGCTGCTGCAGCTGCGCGGCCGCCACATGCTCCCCCGCCTGCAGGAGACCGTGCGCTGCGCACACGCGCTCGGCGTGCCGCTCATCACGGGCGGTGACACCAACTACGGCCCCGAGGGCGTCACGCGCATCGCGCACGAGGTCGGGTACTTCGTGGAGCTCGGCCTCACGCCCATCCAGGCGCTACGCAGTGCCACCGCCGTCGCCGCCGACGCGCTCGGCATCGCGGATCGGACCGGGACGCTGACGGTCGGCCGCGAAGCCGATTACGTGCTGGTGGACCGCAATCCGCTGGAGGACATCACGGCGCTACAGGATGTGCTGCTCGTGGTGGCCGATGGACGTGTCGCGGTCAAGCGGATTCCCTTCGCGCTTTCGGGGCGCGAGTAGCCACTGACGCTCTGGACGGCAGTATTCGCGAGCTGGTGTGGGGCGAGCCGCCGGTGAGCCTCGGTGCCGCACCGCATCCATCCGCGCGTTCACCGAGCGACGGATGTACGAGAAGCAAGGCTTCCCGATGTTGTGGCTCGCGGACCTCGACGCTGACTGCGTGGAAGTGTGGACGCCGACGGACACACATCTTGCCATCACGACTGCACTGCCTGTCGCTGTGCATGAGCGAATGCGGCGAGAGCGGGCGTTTCTCCGGTGGCGCGCACTTGTCTCAATCGCGCAGTAAAGACTTCAACGCTGGAGAGGAGGAGCACAGCGTGGCGAGACGAATGGGCGTGATTCCAGGGCAGAATCGGTACAGTTCTCGGAGGTGCCAGTCGACCGTGTGTATGGATCGCCCGGTCACCTGTGCGATCTGCTTGCGCGAGCTTCCAGCAATCAGCAATCGAACGATGCCGCACAAGGCCGGTCGGCTGCGCAGGAGGCCGACAAGGCGGTCGATTTCCTCGGGAGCCA
>JALOPN010000142.1 GCA_025453875.1 Gemmatimonadaceae bacterium
CGTCAGCACGCTGTACCCATCCCACCTTCGCGCCCCGCCTCATGTCTCGACCGCGTCGACTCGCCGCCTGTCTGCTGCTCGCGCTCTGGTCCGCCTGGCCGCCCAGCACCCTTCCCGCCCAACCCGCGACCGGAACGCTCACCGGTCGGGTCACCGATGCCGCCAGTGGCCAACCGGTGGCCGCCGCGCAAATCAGCATCGTCGGCACCACCAACGGCACCATTACCTCGGCCGAAGGACAGTATTCGCTGCGCGTACCCGCCGGATCGGTCACGATTCGTGTGCTCCGCGTGGGCTACAGCGAACAGCGCCAGTCCGCCACGATCACGGCCGGTCAGACCACCACGCTCGATGTCGTGATCACGTCGGTGCCGGCCTCGCTCAGCGCCGTTGTCTCCACCGCGACCGGCACGCAGCGTCGCCTCGAGGTGGGCAACGCCATCGCGCAGGTGAACGCGTCTGATCTCACCGCGACGCGCCCCATCACCAACGTGGGCGACCTGCTCAACGGTCGCGCCGCCGGCGTCGCGGTGTTCGGTGGCACGCAGCCCGGCGCGGGCATCCGCATCCGCATCCGCGGCACGAGCTCACTGTCCCTGTCGAACGATCCGATCTACATCATCGACGGCCCGAGGAAATCGAGACGATCGAGATCGTGCGCGGTCCCTCGGCCGCCACCCTCTACGGCACCGACGCCGCCAACGGCGTCGTCGTCATCACCACCAAGAAGGGTGTGGCCGGCCGGCCGCAGTGGACCTACTACACCGAGCAGTCGGCGGTGAGTGATCGCAACAACTACCCCACCGCCTACACCGGCTGGCGCACCGGCACGACGGCTGCGACGCGCACCACCACCACGAACGCGCTGGCCGTGTTCTGCACGCTGTCGCAGGTCGCCGCCGGCACGTGCGTTCAGGACAGTGTCACGTCGTACAATCTCACGAAGGATCCGGACGCCACGCCGTTCGGCACCGCGTACCGCTACCAGCATGGCCTCCAGGTGCGCGGCGGCTCCGACGCCGTGCGCTACTTCGTGCACGGCGAGTTCGAGAGCGAAGACGGCGTGACGACCGTGCCCGCCTTCGAGGAGCGCTACATGGCAGCCCGCGCGCTCTCGCTCACGGCGCGCCAGCGCAATCCGGGTGGCCTGACCAAGATCACCACGCGCGCCAACCTCAACATCACCCTGTCGCCCAAGGCCGATCTCGGCATCAGCGCTGGCTACATTTCGCAGGATCTCAACCTGCCACGCAGCGACGACAGCGGCACGCCGGGCATCGCGGCCAACATTTACGGCGGCCCCGGCTTCCGCAACAACACCAGCGCCGCCGGCGACACCCTCTTCGGCTGGCGCGAGTTCACGCCGCGCGACATCTACCAGACCGAAACCACGCAGCTCATCGAGCGCTTTACCACGTCGCTCGTTGGCAGCTGGCGCCCCACGTCGTGGCTCGCTGGGCGGTTGAACACCGGTGTCGACTTCATCAGCCGCACCGATGAACAGATCTGCCGCTTTGCCAACTGCGCGGCTATCATCGATCGGCAGGGTTTCAAGATCGACAACCGCACCACGTTCTTCACCTACACCGTCGATGCGGGCGCGACGGCCACGCGGTCGCTCTCCTCGTCGATCGAATCGAAGACGGCTGTCGGCTTCCAGTTCATCCGCAACACCTTCGACCGCAACGGATCCTCCGGCCAGGGACTCCCGCCCGGTGCCGTGCAGATCACCGCCGCCGCCACGCGCAACGCTGACGAAGCGTCCAGCGAGACTCGCACACTCGGCGCCTACGTCGAGCAGAGCCTCGCGTTCAACGATCGACTGTTCCTCGTTGGTGCTGTGCGCTCCGACCGCAACAGCGCGTTCGGTGCGAACTTCAAGACGGTGTTCTACCCGAAGCTCTCGGCGTCGTACGTGATCTCCGATGAAGGCTTCTTCCCGGATGCCTCGTGGATCGATCAGGTGCGCGTGCGATCGGCGTACGGCGCGTCCGGCGTGCAGCCCGGCACCACCGACGCCGTGCCCTTCTTCTCGGCGACGCAGTTCCGCGGTGAGAGCGGCGATGCGCCCGCCGTCGTGTACACCACGCTCGGCAATCGCAACCTGCGCCCTGAGCGCTCTACCGAGTTCGAAGTCGGCATCGACGGCAACTTCTTCGGCAATCGCGTCGTCACCGAGTTCACGTATTACAACAAGGCGTCGAAGGACGCACTGGTGAGCCGCATCCTCCCGCCGTCCCTCGGCACCGGCGCCACGGCACGCCTCGAGAATGTTGGTGAAGTGCAGAACCGCGGCATCGAGGCATTGATCACGCTGCAGCTCATCAAGCGTGAGCAGCTCGGCTTCGACCTCACGTTCAACGGCACGACCACGCGCAATCGCCTCGTGACGCTCAGTGAACTGCCGAACATCGTGCTGTCGTCCACGCAGCAGCATCGCACGGACTACCCGCTCTTCGGCTGGTGGTCACGCGGGCTGACGAGCTTCGAGGACAAGAACGGCGACGGCATCATCCGCTACAGCACGAACGCCGATCTCAACGAGATCACCGTCACCGACACCGCCGTGTACCTCGGCGCGCCACTTCCCACGCGTGAACTCGTGGTGACGCCGGGCCTCGACCTCTTCCGCAACCGCGTGCGCATCACCGCCCAGCTCGACTACAAGGGTGGGCACAAGGTGTACAACAACACCGAGCGTATCCGGTGCGCGAGCCGCAACA
This sequence comes from Gemmatimonadaceae bacterium, assembly GCA_025453875.1. Classification (GTDB taxonomy): domain Bacteria; phylum Gemmatimonadota; class Gemmatimonadetes; order Gemmatimonadales; family Gemmatimonadaceae; genus JAABRT01. The sequence continues at coordinate 2,724 of JALOPN010000142.1, forward strand.
ACTGCCAGGGGTTGTTCGATCCGAATGCATCGCTGTTCGATCAGGCACGCACCGTGCTGGTGCGTGAGCACCCGAGCCGCTCGGTGGCCGGCTACATCGAAGACGGCGACTTCCTGCGGCTGCGCGAAATCTCGCTCACCGCAACGCTCCCCGAGCGGTGGGCCGCCATCGCGCGCGCGCGCTCACTGGCCGTGACCGCGTCGGTGCGCAACGTCGGCATCCTGTGGACCAAGTACAGCGGCGTGGATCCCGAAGCCTTCGGCACGACGGTCAACGCGCCGTCCTCGTTCCAGGCCTTCGCCCCCCCGACCTATGCGTCGTTCCGCTTCACGTTCGGCTTCTAACCGGAGAGCGCCCCGCATGTCCGTCTTCCCTTCGCTTCGCGCGCGCTCCCGTCGATCGCTGCGCCATCGCCTCACACCACTCGCCGCCGCGCTCGCGCTCTCGGCGTGTAGTGTCACCGAAGTCCTTGAGGTCACCGACCCCGATCTCATCAATCCGAGCGACGTTACCTCCGCCGCCGGTGCCGATGCGGTGCGTCTCGGTGCGCTCGCCCGCTTCAACAGTGCCACCAGTGGCGACGAGAGTCTGCTCCAACTCGGCGGTCTGTTCTCCGACGAGTGGAACAATGGCGACTCGTTCATCGCCCGACAGGAAATCGATCAGCGCACCATCACGATCGAAAACTCCTTCGTCACCGCCGCCGATCGCGTGTGGCATCGTGCGCGCATCGCGTCACAGCAGGCACTCGAACTGCTGCGCGAGTACGCCCCCGCCGCGCCGGGGTGGCAGCTCGCCGAGATGTATCTCGTGCAGGCGTATCTCGAGAACCTCGCGGCCGATCACTTCTGCAGCGGCATTGTGTTCAGCAGCATCGTGAACGGTGCCGAAGTGTACGGCGCGGCGACGCCGACCGCGGATGTGTACGCCCGCGCGCTCGCCCACGCCGACTCGGGACTCGCGCTCATCACGGGCACGTCCGCGAACGATCTGCGCGTGCGTTACGCGCTGCAGATTGTAAAGGGGCGCATCCTGCTCAACCAGAACAACCCGTCAGCCGCGGCGAGCGCGGTGACGGGGGTGCCGAACAGCTTCCAGTACCTGCAGTTCCACTCGCTCACCACCACGAGCAACACGTACTGGAATCTGGGGAACATCGCGGGCCGCTACAGCGTCAGCGTGAACGAAGGGACGAACGGGCTTGACTTCGCCACGGCGAACGATCCGCGCCTACCCATCTGTCAGGGTAACGACGCCGTGTGCCGCACCATCGGGGCGGTGCGCCCGAATCGCGATGACCTGAGCACGCCGTTCTACGTGCAGCGTATCTGGCCAGCACGCGAGACGTCGGTCGCGATCCTGGTGGGCACGGAGGCGCGTCTCATCGAGGCCGAAGCGCAGCTGCGAGCCAACCAGCCCGCCGCGGCGCTGGCCACGCTCAATGCGCTGCGCGCGACGGTCCCTGGGCTCACGCCGCTCACCGACGCGGGTAGCGAAGCGGCGCGTGTGAGTCAGCTCTTCCGCGAACGTGCCTTCACGCTCTTCGGTCGCGGCACGCGCACAGGTGACCTGCGGCGCCTCATCCGGCAGTACAACCGCGCTGCCAACACCGTGTTCCCCACGGGTGCGTGGCACAAGGGCGGCAACTACGGCACGGATGTGAACTTCCCGATTCCCTTCGTCGAGCGGAACAATCCCACCGGCGGTGCCGGTACCTGTCTCGATCGTAATCCCTGATCGGTTCGTCAGTGGTGTTGCCAGAAGCGGCCGTCTCGCACCGCGAGACGGCCGCTTGTGTTTGCGTACCCGGTGAACGACGTGGCGTCGTGCCCCTCACCAACGCAACGCGAGTCCCACCTGCACCGCCCCGTCGCGACGCGGCAGAATCGCCAATCGTGGCATGGTGATCCGTTCCCAGTGCTCGCTGCCCACGAATGCGCCGATCGTTGCGCCCACCAGCACGCCACTCACGGCACCGTACGCGGCGCTCTCGAGCAACGTCGTCTCCTCGCAGGTGAGGTTCGTGGGGGGGCCGTCGCAGGTGGTCGCACCGTCCACGAACAACACGCCGAACACAGCCATGATGCTACCGCCCCAGAGGGCACCTTTCATGGCACCGCGTCCGTGGCTGCGCCCGCGTGAGACCTCGAGCTGCGTGAGTTGCGGCAGCCGCAGCGTGATCGGCAACGCGTTCGGTCGCGTCACGACCAACGAGTCACCACCCTGTCCAACAATCACCCCCGTAAGCCGACCGGCCACCGCCTCGGGCGCGCGCAGACGCACGCGCGTCCCCAGCGTGAGTTCCGACACCTGCGCCGGCAGCGCGGACGCACTGAGCAACAGGATGGCCAGCACCACCACGAGCGCCCCCATCGAGCGCGCCGCCTCCACGAACGCGCGTTGCTCCGCGCTCAAGCCGACCGGCAGTGGCCTGATCATGTCTGCTCCCGTGAGGAGGAAACCACATGCGCGGGACGCCGCTCGGCGCATCCTCGCGATCGGCGACGGTCCCCGCACCCGAAACATGCCATTAACCAGGCAACGTGCGCGAGGTGGGCGTGGCCCGCGACGGTACGACGCGCCAGATTCGACGGACCCTCACCCTGTCCCGACATGCCCGCCCTCGCCTCCCTCACCGACTACGAACGCGCCGCCCACGAGGCACTCCCTTCGATGGCGTGGGAATACCTGTGCGGTGGTGCCGGCGACGAATGCACCCTGCGCGCCAACAGCGACGCGTGGAACGCGCTGCTGCTGCGCACGCGGGCGTTGATCGACGTGGGCGCGATCGATACGCGCACGACACTGCTCGGCCGCGCGCACGCCCACCCGATCCTGCTCGCACCGACCGCCTACCAACGGCTCTTCACTCCCGACGGCGAATGCGCGACCGCGCGCGGAGCATCGGCGGCGAACACGACCTTCGTGCTCAGTTCGTTTTCCACGACTTCGCTCGACGACGTCGCGCAGCAGGCGACCGTGCCGTTCTGGTTCCAGCTCTACATCTCCCCCGATCGCGGCTTCGCCGAAGCACTCGTGCGGCGCGCGGAAGATGCCGGCTGCGAAGCCATCTGTCTCACCGTTGACACGCCCGTGCTCGGCGCGCGCCACCGCGAAACGCGTATCGGCTTCACCCTCCCCGACGGCCTCACGCGCGTCAATCTCGAGGGCATGGCACACGCACCCGCCAACACGTCCCATCGGCCGCCCGATGGCGCGATCTATGACGTCGAATGGCTGCGACGCATCGCGCGCGTACCGATCCTGCTCAAGGGCATCATGGACCCCGACGACGCGCGTCGCGCGGTCGAGACGGGCGTGGATGGCCTGATCGTCTCGAACCACGGCGCGCGCAATCTCGATACCGTGCCACCCACCGTCACCGCGTTGCCACACGTCATTCACGCGGTCGATGGCCGCTTGCCCGTGCTCGTCGACGGCGGGATCCGTCGCGGCACCGATGT
>JALOPN010000143.1 GCA_025453875.1 Gemmatimonadaceae bacterium
CTCATTCAGGACCTGCAGGACGTGTCGCGCATCGCGACCGGGCGTTTGCGCGTGGACGCGCGCGAGGTGGCCATCGACACCGCACTGCACCAGACCGTCGAACTGTTCGAGTACACCGCCGAGGCCGCCGAACTCGCGTTGACGGTGGACGTCGCGCCCGGCCTCCCGCATGTGCTCGCGGATGTGCCGCGCGTGCAGCAGGTGCTGTCGAATCTGCTCGTGAACGCGATCAAGTTCACGCCGCCCGGTGGCCGTGTTCACGTGAGTGCGGCGCTCGATGACGCGGGCGCGTACGTGCGCGTGACGGTGTGCGATACGGGCCCGGGGATTGCGCCTGAGGACGTGCCGCGGTTGTTCGAACGCTACTGGCAGGCGCCGCGCTTGCTGCGCGCCGGCAGCGGGCTCGGGCTTTTCATCGCCAAGGGCATCATCGAGGCGCACGGCGGTACGATCGAGGTGCAGACGACACTGGGGCAGGGCGCCGCATTCACCGTGTCGTTACCCGTCGCGTAGCAAGCAAAACACAGCGCGCCGCACCCCTGGGGGGACGCGGCGCGCAGCAACAGCTGATGAGAAGCGATCAGTGATCGGCCTGCTTGGCCTCGCCCTCGTGCTTCTCGTCGGCGTGCTCCTCGCCCTCGTGCGACGCCTCACCACCCGCCTTCTTCACCGAATCCCGCTCGGCGTAGACCTGCTGCATCATCGGGTCACGCGGGTGAATGTAGGTGGCGTTGTGCACGCTGTACGCCCAGCCGAACAGGCCGGCGGTAAGAGCGCAGACGACGAGGGCGAATCCCCAGCCCTGAGTGTTCGGGTTGTATGGCTTGCTCATGCGCGTCGAAGGGCCTTGGCAGAGGGGCAATCACGCAACGGGCGGCCGTCCCGAGTCGGTCGGCCTCCGTAACCTGAGCCAAACTAACCGGACCCGGCTTCGGGTTCCACCCGGGGCACGATTCGGCCTCATTCCGGCTCGTCTTCTACCCGCGGCCCCGGGTCGTTCCGTCGGTCGGCCAGCGTGGCGGGCTGGATGGCCTGGGCGCCGAAGCGACCTCGAATCCGGTCGAGCGCGGCCGAGAGCGCCCGCTCGCGTGCGCCCTCGATCGGCTGGTCCGGTGGCGACGCGTCCCCCGACGCACCGGTGCCGCGTGGCGACGTCGCGCCTAGCGTTGCTTCGTCGAACAGGCCGAGCTGCGCCGCCTCGGCGTCCTTTCCGGCAAAGTGCGACAGGCCGATGCCGAGGAGCCGCACGGGCGCGCGCTCGGTGCGGCGAAGTTTGCGCAACAGCGAGCGTGCCACGCGAAAGACGGCCTGTTCGGTCACGATCGGTTGCGGAAGCGCACGTTGCGCCGTGCGCGAACGAAAATCGCGTGTGCGCAGCTTGACGGTGACGGTGCGCGCTTCGAGGGCGTGGCCGCGCAGATCCGCGCTCACGCGGACGGCGAGCCGCAACAGCTCGCGTTCGAGCGCGTCATCGTCGGCGAGGTCGCGGGCGAAGGTGTCTTCGCGACTGACCGATTTCTGCTGCTCACGCGGCTCGACGATCGAGGGATCGATCCCATGCACACGCGCGTGGAGCCACTGGCCGGCCCGCTCGCCGAGGGCACGAACGAGCCGTGCCTCGCCGGCCGCCTGTGCGTCGCTCACGCGCACCAGCCCGATGGCTTCGAGGCGCTCGTTGAGGCGCGGGCCGACCATGGGCAGGTCGGCAAGTCGGAAACGCGCCAGATAGCGCGCTTCCTCGCCGGGCGCCACACAATGCACGCCACTCGCGCCGCGCGATGGTTTGGCGTCCTCGACGGCCATCTTGGCAATGAGGCGCGACGTGCCGCCGCCGATCGAGACCGCAAGCCCGGTCTCCTCGAGCACCGATGCACGAATACGGTGTGCGGTCTCGGCGAGTGATTCGTGCTTGTAGAGCGCCTCGGTGCCACTCAGATCGAGGTACCACTCGTCGATGCTCGAGGCCTGCACCACGGGGGCGAAGCGATGGAGCACACGCGCGATGTCGCGACTGCGCCGGCTGCAGGCGCCGCGCGGCACGGGGACGCACATCGCGTTCGGACAGAGCTGCAACGCGCGCGCGATGGACATCGCCGAGCGCACGCCGTAGGCGCGGCACTCGTAGGACGCGGAGCAGACGACGCCTCGACTGCCCGGACGTCCGCCCACGATGAGCAAGGCCGCGCGACCGGCACCCTCCGGGTCTTCCTGGCGCGCGACGGCCACGAAGAAGGCATCGGCATCGGCGAGCAGGATGCGGCGGGGGGCGTGGGCAGCGGTCATGGCGCAGTTCACGAAAGGTAGTCGCGCGGTCGACACGTGGGCGTGAACGTTCGGACGTGTCGCCGCATTGGTTTCACGTGCAACTCACGCGCATTCTCACGGTGGATTGGTCGGGCGCGGGCCCGGGGCACGCGCGGCGGCTGTGGGTGGCCGAGGTGCACGAAGGTCGCCTCATGAGCTTGCGCAATGGGCAGACGCGGGACGAGGTGACGGCGCGGTTGGTGGCGATCACGGCGCGTGCACACGCGGCGGGTGAACGTGTGCTCATGGGACTCGACTTCGCCTTCGGTTTTCCGTCGTGGTATCTCGCCGCGCGGGGCTGGACCTCGTCGGTGGAGGCGTGGACGAACTTCACACCGGCTGCGGTGCACGATGTGCTCGCCGCGCCCACGTTTCCGTTCTGGGGACGGGAACCCACACGCACGCGTCCGACGGCGCTGCGAGAGGAGCGCGACACGCCACCGTCGCGCGCGACGGAGCGCAGTGTGCGGGACATCGCGCGTCCGTTCTCCGTGTTCCAGCTCGTGGGTGCGGGCGCGGTCGGTGTGGGGTCGTTGCGCGGCATGGCGACGCTCGCCGCGTTGCACGCGGCCGGCGCGCACGTGTGGCCGTTCACACACGACGAGGGCGGATCGGGTGTGGTGGTGGCCGAGGTGTGGCCGCGGCTCGCCGCGCCCGACGTGATCAAGTCGAATGCGGCGTCGCGCCGCGAGGCACTGCACACGTTGGCGACGGTGCTCCAGTGCGCCGCGAGCGACGTCGAAGCTGCGGCCGGCAGCGATGATGCCTTCGATGCGCTCGCGGCCGCCGCGTGGTTATGGCAGCATCGGGCGCAACTCGAGCAGTTGCCCGACGACAGTACGCCCGAGGAACGACGCGAAGGCCGCATCCTCGGCGCACGGACGCCGTCGTTGCTTCACTCCACCATGCGCGGCCGCCGCGGTCCCGATTCCCCGGGCATGGGCGGATAGCCGCGGCCACGCGCGCGCACCGGCCACGAGGTCTCGACCGCGTCGCCGCGCACGCCCACGATATCGTCGAACTGCTGCACGACGAGACAGACGTGATTGGGTACGAGGCGTACGCGATCGCCCACGCGCGGACGCCACGTGGTGTTGGACAAGTCGAGGATGCCGTGCTCTTCGCTCATGCGGGTGATGCGGACGTCCGGATGATCGAGCACGCAGGCCCAGCCATCGCCGTCGGCGCGCAACGGTTCGCGCGCGAGCGCCTTGCTGCCGGCGTCCACGACGGCCTGACCGGCAACGGCGGTGCTCACCACGGTCGCGAGCACGGTGAGCGCGCAATCGTCCCAGTCGCAGGCACCGATCGTGGCCGTGGTGCGGTCGTTGTAGACATACGTGCCGGGGCGCACCTCGGTCACACCAGCCACTTCGTGCATGCGCCACGCGAGCGGCGTGGAGCCGCCGCTGATGATGCGCGGCGGCAGTCCGGCGTCGATGAAGGCCGCGCGCAACTGCTGCACGTCGGCGGCGAGCTGCGCCAGTCCGGCGTCCTGCGCGGCACCGGGCTCACGCACATGTCCCGGGTAGAAGAGCAGGCCGGCGAAGGGCAGGTCGTACTGACGCACGGCCCGGGTGACCGCGAGCGCCGCGTCGATGCCGCTCGCGCCCACGCGACGCATGCCGAGGTCCACTTCCACGAGTACGGACAACTCGCGATCGGCCAGCGTGCGTGTCGCGTGCAGCGCGGGAATGGTGTCCGCGTTGTCCACCGTCACCGTGAGTCGCACGTCGCGCGGCAGCCGCAACAGGCGTTCGAGGCGCGCCGCACCAACGGCCGGGTAGGCCAGGAGGAGATCGTCGCACACCTCCGACATGACGTCGAGTTCGTGCGTGGTCGCGCACGTCAGGCCAACGGCCCCTCGCTGCAGCTGCTCCAGCGCGACGCGCGGCGCCTTGTGCGTCTTCACATGCGGCCGCAGCTGCAGGCCATGCAGGGTGACGTAGGCCGCCATCCGGTCCAGATTGTGGGACATCCGATCGAGATCCACGATCGGGACCGGCGTCTCGAGCGTTTCGAGATGCATCGTCACTTGTGCTCCGGGGTGTTCATTCATGTCCCTCTCGTCCGAATCCGATCGCACCTGGACCCCGGTCCAACCGTCCGATGCGCCTCCACCAGCGGGAGCCTACAGCCCGGGGGTACGTGCGGGCAACCTGCTGTTCGTGTCCGGGCAGGTGCCGCGTGACCCGGTGACGGGGGCGCTGGACGGCGACGACGTGGTCCAGCAGACACGTCGCACCATGCGGAACCTCGAACGGGTGCTCGCCGCGGGCGGGGCACGCTTGCGGGATGTGGTCAGCGTGACCGTGCACCTCGCCGACGAAGGCGACTGGCCGGCGTTTGATGCGACCTATCGTGAGTTCATGTCGGCACCGTTCCCGACGCGCACGGTCGTGGGAGCGCGACTCCGGGGCATTCTGGTGGAAATCACGGCGGTGGCCTGGCTGCCCGCGTGACGACACGTCCCACGTCGGCGGTGCACTACGTGACCGTGGCCCGCACCGCGCGCTACGCGACCACGGGGGCCGATCCGAGCGCGACCGCGCGGCTCTGGGTGGTGTTCCACGGCTACGGGCAACGCGCGGCCGACTTCGTCACGCCGTTCGAGTCGGTGGCGCCCGCCGATACGCGCATCGTCGCCCCGGAAGGGCTCTCGCGCTTCTACGCCGAGACGCCGCGTGTTGATCGTGGGCACCTCGAGCGTGTCGGGGCCACGTGGCTCACGCGCGACGATCGTGCGCATGATCTGCGTGATGCGATCGGCATGCTGCACGCGGTCGTCGCGCGCGAAGTCGGGGCCGTCGTTGCCGCACGCGGTGTGCGTCCCGCCATCGGCGTGTTGGGGTTTTCGCAGGGCGTCGCGATGAGTCAGCGCTGGGTAGCGGTCGCCGAGCAGACACCGTCCCTTGGTGGACCGACCTCCATTGCGCAGCATGTGTTGTGGGCGGGCGGCCTCGCGCACGATGTGCCGGATGACGCGATGCGCGCGGCGTGGGCGCACACGCCGGTGCAACTCGTGTGGGGCAGTCGCGACGAGTTCGCGACCTCGGACGCGATCGATGCACAGGTCGAACGTGTGCAGACGCTCGCACCACGCGTCACGCAATACACGTGCAGACGCTCGCACCACGCGTCACGCAATACACGTTCGATGGTGGGCATCGGCTGGAGCGCGCGCGTTTGGCAGAGTGCCTCGCCGCGCTCTCGCCGGGTCAGTAGTCGCCCTTGAGTCGGCGCAGCGCCTTGCGATCGTGTTTGGTGGGACGCCCCTCACCGAACGCGAAGTGCTGCGGCATGCTGTCGAGTTGCACCTTGCGCGCCGCGCGCTGGGCACTGCTTTCGGCGGTCTCCTCGTAGAGCTGCTGCGCTTCCGGCGCCGGCCCGCGGCGTTCCGAGACGCCGCGCACGATCACGTGCCATTCGTACATGCCGAGGCGCATCGACACGCGATCACCTCGCAGCAGGTGGCGGGCACGTTTCGCGCGTTCGCCATTCACATCGACCTTGCCGCCGTCAATCGCTTCCGCGGCCAGTCCGCGTGTCTTGAAAAACCGCGCAGCCCACAGCCACTTGTCGAGACGGACCGACTCGACCGGTTCGCTCACGACGGCAACTCCTCATCGTCGAGTTCGTCGTCGCTGAAGGGCTCGTCATCGTCGAGTGCGAGATCGTCGATCGGATCATCGTCGCCATCGAGCATGGCCTCGCGCTCCTGTGTCGCGATGTCACCGACGCGCGTCGCGGCCCCGCCGTACACGCTGCGCACGAACGGATCGCTTGCCTGCTCGCTCAACGCGCGCAGCGCCGGGGCCAGGGCCTCGAGGCCGGCGACCTGTCCCGCCACATCGTCCGGCAGGGCCCGCAGTCGTGAGACCACGTCGTCGCACGCGCGCGCCATGCGCTCGGAGGCGGCGGCGTCCGGTCCGTGGCGTGGTGGCGCGGCCGCCAATTCGGCGGCGCGGGTTCTCAGCGTGCTGGCATCGGCGAGAAACCGATCGAGCAGATACGAGCGAGGGTCGTGAGTCATCGTCGAACGTAAGCAGGGAACGACAGTGCACCGCCAGTGTGCGCGACGGTCGGCGCCGCTCGGTGCCGCCCGGTCGCTCAGCCGTCGGAGGCCGGGCGTGCCGCCACTTCGGTGCGTGCGTCCGCGAGGGCGGATCGCCACGCATCGTTGATGACGGCGGGGGCGATGCCGAGCTGGTCGGTGCGCGTGAGCAAGTCATCCCACCAGCCCGATTCGTGCGCTTCCACGACGTCCACCAGCGCGCCGAGTGGTGTGGCGCGCTCGACGACGACGTCGCGCATGGCCGCGTTCAAACCGAGCTGTTCCGCCAGCAGGAGCGCCGGGAGGCCTGTCGCGACTTCGGCACATGAGAGCAGACCGGCGGCGACGCGCCCCCGCGGATGCCCCGTGCGTTCGAGGGCACCACCGAGCTGCTCCAGCATGCGCGCGCGGGCGATCGCGATCGTGGCCAGATCGGGTGAGCCGGCGCTCTCGGCCAGCAGGAACGCGGTGCCGATCATGAGGCGATCGAGCATGGCCTCACGTCCGAGGCGCATGACGGCTTGTCCGATCAAACGTGGACGTCCGCCGCTCGGCGACGTCGGGCCGACGGCGCGCAGCACCGACTCCAGCAGCTCGGGATCACTCGCGACAAACTGTTCCAGCTCGGCTTCGACCGGGCGTCCATCGGCGTGTCGTGCCAGATGCGTCAGGGCGGCCAGCGCGCGGGCGCGAGTCGCGCGTGACGCGCCGCGTCCGCGAGGGAGTGCACGACCGCCGAACGCGACGACTCCACCCGCGCGCAACCGCTCGCGGGTGGCCCGATCGTCCACCTGTCGCGCCACCGGACGCGCGCCGGCTTCGAGCAATCGCTGCACGGTGGTCGCAATATCGAGTCCGCTGCCGATGGCGCTGGCGTCGAACGCCGCCCACGAACCGGCCAGCGCGCCGGTGAGGTGCGGGAGTCGAGGTGATGCATTGTCCACCACGAACCCGAAGCGAAATCCGGCGGCTGCGTAGCGGTCGAGTGCCCGTCGGCACTCGGTATCCTCGAGGACATCGCCGGCGAGGGTGAACACGACATCGGCCGACGCGAGTCCCGTGATGGCGCCACCGCGCAGCACGGCCGGAGTGATCGGCACGTGCAACGGGCGTGGACGCGCCAAACGCAGCAGCTCGCGCGACTGCAGCAGCGTGAGGACCGCACGCGCTTCGGCGTCGATGTCGTGCACGGACGCACGTGCTCCGGGGTGCGTGCGCAGTTCGTACGCGACCACCCGTTCGCGGGCGTCGCGCAGCGGCAGCAACGTGGTGAGCAGAGCGCCTGCGATCATGCGGTGGGACGCGTGGGACGAGCGCGGGCCAGATTCGCATTCACGAACGCCGCCTCGTCCGTCACCTCGCGCACAATGTACGGTGCAAGCCACTCCGGTGGCGTGGCGATCGCCTGCGCGCTCGGCAGTTCGACTTCCGCCAGTACCAGGTCACGATCGAGGAACCGATCGATTTCCCACGTGAGCGCACCATCGGCCACGACGTACCGGAGCTTCTCGATGCGTGCGGAGGCCGTGAACGGCCACAGGGACTCGAAGAGGATCGGGTCGGTTGCTTCCTCCACTTCGATGCGGGAGACGCCCGCGCCGAGCTTGATCGTGCGCGGATGCACGCTGCGCCGCAGCCGTTCCCGCAGCCGCTCGCCGGGGAGCCAGCCTTGCGCGATGCGGATGCCATCGAGGTCGCGTACCGCGTCGGGCAGTGCGGAGAGGAGGAACTTGCGTTCGATCTCGACGGGGAGCGCGTCTGGTGCGGTCGTCGCCGGTGTGGCGTGAGGCACCGAGGCCCGCGCGTCCTGCGGGGGCGTTTCGACGGGCGTGTCGTGTGCCTCGGTGGTGAGCACCGGTCTCGCGGCGCGAAGGGCGGCACTCGCGGTGGCAACCGTCAGGTGCAGCGCACTGCGCCCTGCGCCCTGCGGCAACAGCCATTCGTCCGCGAGCTGCTGGGTGAGCAGGTGCTGTCGCTCGCGCAGCGCGAGCCGCAGTGCACGCGCATCGGCCGCGAGCGCGTGGCGGTGCTTGCGGTTGCGGTGGCGCGCATCACGTTGCAGCCGCCGCGCCGCGCGTGTCACGAAGGCGCGCAGCTGTTCGAGGTCGCGCTCGTCGCCGAACGCTTCCTGTCCACTCGTGGCTGCGCGCAGCAGTGGACCGAGCGCGGGCTCCGCGTCAGTCCATGGTGTGATCAGGGCGCGCAGTCGCTTGAGGGCAAGCCGCGTGCGGTGGTGTGCGTCTGCGCTCTGATCGTCGGCGGCGTGGTCGAGTACGGCCTGGGCGGCGTGGTGCACGGCGCGCTCGAGATCGCGAGCGAAGATGCCAGTGCCTGTGTCTGGC
>JALOPN010000407.1 GCA_025453875.1 Gemmatimonadaceae bacterium
ACACGAGCGGCACCGGCCCGCGCATCGGGATGCCGAACGCGAGACGACCCACCGTCATGCCGAGCGTGAAGATCACGAGACCCAGGATCCAGAACGGCAACAGCTTGCCGAGCAGGAACTCGGTGCGCGTCAGCGGGGTGACGTTGAGTTGCTCGATGGTGCCCAACTCCTTCTCGCGCACGATGTTCTGCGACGTGAGCAGCAGCCCGATGATGCTGGTAAGCGAGACGAGCAACCCCGGCACCATGAAGTGCTTGTAGTTGCGCGTCGGATTGAACCACTGACTGCCCCGCACATCAAGCGTGGGCGTGCGCACCGTGATCGATGCCGCGCCGGCGCCGCGCACGTCTTGCGCGGCGTCGGCGATGATGGCCTGCGCGGCCGTCTGCAGGATGCCCGCCGCCGCGCCGTCTTCCGCATCCACCGCGAGCGCGACATCGGCGCGCCCGTCCCGACCGAGGTCACGGGCAAAGCCGGACGGCACGCGCAACACCACACGTGCCTCGCGATCGAGGAACGCCTGCTCGATGCCGGCCTCCGTGGGCTGCACGCCCACCACGGCGAAGCGCCCGCTGCCGTCGAGCCGTTGAATCACGTGGGCGGACGCCGACGAGCGATCCTCGTCGATCACGAGCAGCTTTGCACGCGGGACATCGAACGTCGCGGCGTTCGACAGGATGAGCAGCTGAATGACCGGAATCGCGAACACCTGCACCACAGTGGCCGGATCGCGAAACACCTGCAGGAACTGTCATGCGTCGAGCCGCACGTTGAGTCGCCGGATCCCCACCGCCAGCAGCAGCGTGGTGAGGCCGGCAAGAATGAGCGTCTCCTGCCAGAGCACCTCGAGTCCGGCGCCCTTGAGCATGATCCCGCGCACGATCACCAGAAACCACCGCGCCGGGATGATGTGCGACACCACCTTGAGTGGCGTGGGCAGCGAATCGATGGGAAAGATGAATCCCGACAACATGATCGTGGGCAGCAGCAGGCCACCCAACGCCGCGAGCATCGCGGCACGCTGCGTGCGTGAGCCGGTGGAGATCACGAGTCCGAGCGCAAGCGTCGTCACGATGTAGAGCGCGCTCTGCGCCAGCAGCAGGGGAACACTGCCACGAATCGGCACGTGGAACACGAGTTGCGCCGCAGCGAGGACGATCGCCACGTTCGCCATGCCGAGCACGGCGTAGGGCACCATCTTGCCGATGACGATCGTCGACGGTCGCAAAGGCGAGACGAGCAGGAGTTCCATCGTGCCCAGCTCCTTCTCGCGCGTGATCGCGATGGCCGTCATCATGGCTGATACGATCGTGAGCACGAGTGCGATGAGCCCCGGCACGAAGAGCTGCGCACTCTCCATCGTGGGATTGAAACGCATCCGGGTGACGAGGTCGATGCGTACCGCCCCGGGCGACCGCAAGACGGCGGGGCCATGACGCGCCACGAGTGCGTCCGCGTGCCACTGACGCACGATCGCCTCGGCGTAACTCGCCATCGCACTGCCCGCGTTGGGATCGCTGCCGTCGGTGATGACCTGCACCGACAGCGCTTCGCGCCGAGCGAGACGACGATCGACATTCGTCGGCAGCACGATGGCCTGCCGAATCGTGCCCGCGGCGAACGCGCCGGCGATGGCGTGGTCGGTCGGTTCCACCGTCACCACGGTGTGGCGCGCTGAGCCATCGATGCGCTGAATGAGCGATCGCGTGGTTGCATCCGGTGTCGGGTCCACCACCGCCACCTGCACACCGCGAACATCGGTGCGTATGGCGAAGCCGTACAGCAGCACCTGCGCGAGCGGCATGAGCAGCAGGATCGCCAGCGTCTGCCGATCGCGCAGCACGTGCCGCGTCTCCTTCACCACCAGCCCGCGCAACGCCGCGAACAGATGCGTCAGTCGCATGCGGCGGGCCGCGTCAACTGCAGAAACGCCGCGTCGAGCGACTCGACGCCGAGCGTGTCCTTGACCGTTGCTGGCGTGCCGGCCACCGCGATGCGACCGTCCACCATGATGGTGAGGCGATCACAGTACTCGGCTTCGTCGAGATAGTGCGTCGTGACAAGCACCGTCGTGCCGGCGGCAGCCGTCTCGTAGATGAGCTCCCAGAACACGCGTCGCGTGATCGGGTCGACACCGCCTGTGGGTTCATCGAGAAAGAGCACCTGCGGTGCGTGCAGCAACGCCACCGAGAATGACAGCTGCTGCCGCCACCCCAACGGGAGACGACGTACGAGGTCACGCTGACTGTCGAGCAGTCCGATGCGCCGCAGCAGCGGCTCCGCTCGCGCCGCGATCGAGCGCTCGTCGAGCCCGTAGATCGCCCCGAACAACGCGATGTTCTCCTGCACCGTGAGATCATCGTACAGCGAAAAGCGCTGACTCATGTAGCCGATGCGCTGCCGCACGCCGTCGGGGTCGTGCACGACGTCCACGCCGGCGACGGTGGCGCGACCGCTCGTTGGCGCCAGCAGCCCGATCAGCATGCGCATCGCCGTCGTCTTGCCGGCACCGTTCGCGCCGAGAAAGCCGAACACTTCCCCCTGCCGCACATCGAACGTGATGGCGTCGACGGCCGTGAAGTCGCCGAACTGCCGCGTGAGCAGCTCGGCCGCGATTGCCAGCGGGGCCTCGGCACGCATGCTCACGCTGCGTTCGCGAGCTGCAGGAACACGTCTTCCACGCTGCGTAGTGCAGGCTCTCCCCGAAGGGCCACACGGACGCGGTATGCGGCAGCGCGCGCAGCGCGGCGAGCAGGGCCAGCCGATCGGGGCCGCGCACGGCGAACAACGGGAGCGGATACGACGCGGCCATCGCCTGCGGCGTGTCGAGCGCGAGGATCCGCCCTGCCTGCATGAGGGCAATGCGATCACAACGGCCGGCCTCGTCCATGTACGGCGTCGACACGAGCAGACTCAGGCCGTCGTCGCGCAGTTGCCCGAGCAGCTCCCAGAACTCCGCACGCGAGACGGCGTCAACACCGGTGGTGGGTTCGTCGAGGACCAGCAGCGCCGGCGCATGCACGAGTGCACAGCAGAGCGCGAGCTTCTGCTTCATCCCGCCGGAGAGCGCGCCGGCACGCCGCTCCGCAAAGGGCGCGAGTTGCCGCCAGATCGGGTGGATGATGCGCATCCCCTCCGCGACCGTGGTGCCGAAGACGCCCGCGTAGAACGCGAGGTTCTCCGCCACACTCAGATCCTGATACAGCGCGAAGCGTCCCGGCATGTAGCCGAGCTGTCGCCGCACGGCTCGGAAATCGCGCACGGGATCGAGGCCGAGCACCTGCGCGGTACCGGCGTCCGGAATCACCAGCGACGTCACCATGCGAAAGAGCGTGGTCTTGCCGGCACCGTCCGGACCGATCACGCCGAAGAGCTCACCCGCA
>JALOPN010000144.1 GCA_025453875.1 Gemmatimonadaceae bacterium
CTTCGCCACGATGCCGGCGAGCAGGATCAGCCCGATCATGCTCATGATGTTGATCGTCTGCCCCGTGATCGCGAGCGCCGTCATCACGCCGATCAGCGACAGCGGCAGCGAGATCAGGATCGCGATCGGGTCGAGGAACGACCCGAACTGCACCACGAGAATGAAGTACATGAGCCCGATCGCCACACCGAGCGCGATCAGAATGCTTGTGAACACCTCGGCCTGCTGTTCGGCTTCACCACCCTGCGTGAAGCGCACGCCGGGCGGCAGCGGCACCGCGGCGAGCTGCGTGTTGATGTCAGCCAGCACTTCCGACAGCGAGCGTCCCGCCACGTTCGCTTCGACACGAACGACACGATCGCGATCGAGGTGGTTGATGATGGCCGGTCCGAGCGACGACCGACCGCGCGTGTGCGCGATTCCGGCGCCAGACGGACACGCACATCGCGCGTTTCGCCCGACGGATCGATCCAGTCCCCCACTTCGATACCGGCGAACGCGGGCCGAAGCGCCTGCGCGACCTGACCCACGGTGAGCCCGAGCGAACCGGCCAGGCCACGATCGATCTGGACATCAAGCTCGGGCTTCTGGCCCTTGCTCGACAGTCCCACGTCCACCGCACCCGGCACCGCCTTCACGATGTCGAGGTAGCGCTGGGCAGTCTGGTTGAGTGCTTCGGGATCGGAACCACGCAGTTCGAGCTGCACCTGCTTCTGCGCGCCACCGAAGTCGCTCTCGAACACGAACACCGTCGCGCCACCGATGCGCTTCACATCTTCGCGCAGCGCCGTCGCAATGGCCGCCGCATCCCGATTGCGGTCGGCCATGGGCGTGAGCTTGAGGTAGATCGCGCCGGCGTCTACTGCACCGCTCGCACCACCGATGGTGGAGAAGCTGTACGTCACATCGCCGTAGGTGCGCGCGAGCGCCGCCGCTTCTTCGGTCTTGAGGCGCGTGAACTCGAGGCTCGAGCCCGGCGGCGTCTCCACCGCCATGTTCAGCTCGCCGCGGTCATCGCCGGGGAAGAAGCCGCCACCCACCAGACCGAGCGCCGGCATCGCGATGGCCAGCACGAAGCTCGCGAGCGCGATCACCACCATGCTCTTGGGGTGATCGAGCGCCCAGCCGATCACGCGGCGGTAGCGCTGCGCCAACCCGTTGAACCAGTTGTTGAAGCGATCGAGCTGCTTCGTGATCCACCACTTCTCGTTCTCCGGCACATGCGGGTCGGGCCAGTAGGCCGACAGCATCGGATCGAGCGAGAACGACACGAACAGTGACACCAGCACCGAGCACGCGATGGTCAGCGCCATCGGCTTGAACCACTGCCCTGCTTCGCCGTTGAGGAACGCGATGGGCACGAACACGGCCACGATGGAGAGCGTGGTCGCCGTCACGGCGAGGCCGATTTCCGACGTGCCTTCACGCGCCGCCGTATAGTGGTCCTTTCCCATCTCCACGTGTCGCACGATGTTCTCGCGCACCACGATGGCGTCGTCGATCAGGATGCCGATGGCCAGCGAGAGGCCGAGCAGCGACATCGTGTTGAGCGTGAAGCCGAACGCGTAGACCGCGACAAAGCTCGCCAGCACCGACACCGGCAGCGCGAGCCCCGTGATCACGGTCGAGCGCCACGAGTTGAGGAACAGGAACACCACGAGCACCGTGAGCACGGCGCCCTCGATGAGCGTGCTCTGCACGTTGCGCACGGAATTCTCCACGCGCACACCGGAGTTCTTGATCACGTCGAGCTGCACGCCCGACGGCAGCGTGGGGCGCAGCTTCTCGACGGCCGCGAGCACGCGCTCGGCCACCTGCGTGGTGCTGTAGCCGGCCGTCTTCGTGATGTCGATGCCGATGGCCTCCTTGCCGTTGAAGAGCGCCAGCGTGCGCTGCTCCTCGACGCCGTCGTACACGTTGGCCACGTCGCCCAGGCGCACGAGCGCGCCTCCGCGGTCGGCCACGATCATCTGCTTGAAGTCGTCGGGTGCGTCGAGACGCCCCTTCAGGCGAATCGTGCGCTCATCGAGCGAACTGTTGATGCGCCCCACGGGAACAGCGAGGTTCTGCCCCTGCAGCGCGGCCACGACTTCGGGCACGCTCACGCCGGCAGCCTGCATGGCCTGCGGCTTCACCTCCACGGTGAGCTCTCGCTTCACCGCGCCGGAGATGGTCACGTCGGCCACGCCGGGGATGGAGCGCAGTTCGCGCACCACGCCCGGATCGGCGATGCGTGTGAGCTGCGCCGGTGAGAGCCGCTCGGAAAAGAGCGACAACGTCACGATGGGCCGATCGGTGGGGCTGAACTTCTTGAGGATCGGCTCCTCGATTTCGGCCGGCAGGTCCTGACGCTTGAGGTTGATCGCGTCGCGGATGTCCTGCGTGGCTTCGGCGAGGTCCTTCGTGAACACGAAGAACGTCGTGATCTGCGCGAAGCCATCGCGCGCCTCGCCCTGCACCTTGTCGACGCCGGCGATGGACTGGATGGCCTCCTCGATCGGCTCGAGCACCTCGCGCTCGACCTGATCGGGCGACGCGCCCGGATAGATGATCGTGGTGAGCACCACCGGCGGTGTCACCTCGGGAAACTCGTCCGTCTGCAACTGCAGCAGGGCGACGCCACCGAACGCCACCAGCGCGAGCATCGCGACGATGGTGAGCAGCGGCTTCTTGATCGCGTAATCGGAAATGAGCATGCAACAGCCTCGGGTGTGACGCGAATCCGCGAATCAGTTGGCGGGAGGAGTGGACGACGGCGTGCTGGTCGAAGGGGCGGGCGGCGCGGCCGAGGCATCGGTGACGGCACGCACCGTCACGGCGGTGCCCACGCTGATGCCGCGCGCGCCGCCAAGCAGCACCGTGTCGCCGGCGGCGAGCCCCGACACGATCTCGATGCGCTCACGCGCCGGATCACGCAGGCCCAGCGCAACGTCGACCGCTTCGACACGACCATTGCTGAGACGCATCACCGTGGGCGACGGACCGCGCTGATCGACGGCCACTTCGGGCACCACGATCGCATCGCGCACATCGCTCGCGACGCGACCTTCGGCGAAGAGTCCGCCCACGAGGCGTCCGTCACGATTCGGCAGCTCGGCAATGATGCCGACCTGTCGCGTCACGGCGTCGGCCACCGGGCTGACGCGCGTGATGCGTCCTTCGAACGTGCGATCGGGGTAGCCATTGAGCGCGAAGGTGACCGGCGCCCCCACGCGAAGCGCACTGACGGCGTCGGCCGGCACCTGCGCCTCGAGGCGCAGACTGCGCGGGTCCACGACCGTGAAGAGCGCGGTGCCCGGTGAAACGACATCACCGGCACTGACCGCGCGTTCGCTCACCACACCGGCGAACGGCGCGCGCACGACCGTGTTGCCGAGCGACTTCGCACTCGATGCCTGCCGCGCCTTCGCGGCGTCGAGCTGCGCCTGCGCCTGCAGCTGCGCACGCTCGGCGGCTTCGACATCGCGCGTCGCGATGGCGCCCGCCTGTCCAAGCGTGCGAGCGCGTTCGAGTTCACGCGTGGCCTGTTCAGCGGCGAGCGACGCGCTGGTCACGGCCGTCTTCGCGGACAGCAGATCATCCTGCAGCGATGCATCGTCGATGCGCGCGAGCACGGTGCCCGCCGAGACCGTCGTGCCCGGCTCCACGAGCGTCGCGATGACGCGACCGGAGAGTTCGGCGCGCAGGCGCGCTTCACGCGACGGGACGAGCGCCCCGGTGAGAATGGGCCCGGTGCGCACGGAGTCACGCGCCGCGAGCACGATGTTCTCGGGACCGATGACGACGGCCGGAGCCTCGGCGGCGCCGTCGTTCGCTGTCGCCTCGCGGCCACCGCACGCCGCGAGTGCCGCGAGGGACACGAACAGGAGCGCTGGCCGCGCGATGCGGGCAGGGCGCTGGGAGACGGCGATCATCACTGGGTTCCTCCGCCCGGCTGACCGGGCTGCGTGGTCGTGCCGGCCGCACCGCCGGCGGGTCGGGACTGCGTCCCTTGAGTCATCGAAGCACCACCGGCGGCGGCCCCACCCTGCGCCGCCCCCGTCCCCGCACCGAGCGGCAACTGCGGCAGCAACGCAAGGCGCACACGCGCCACCTGCAAGTCACGCGCGGCCTGCGCGCGATTCGCCAGCGCCTGCTGCCACTGTACCCGCGATTCGGAGAGCTCGATCTGCGTGGACAATCCTTCACGGAAACGCACTTCGGCGATCTCGTACGCACGTTGCGCCACCGCCGCCGTGCCCACGCTCGCCAGCCACGCCGACTGCGCGGCTTCGAGCTGCTCCACCTGCAACCGCGCTTCGAGCGCGGCGGCTTCCCGCGCCTGCGCCAGGCGGAATCGCGTTTCGTCGTACGCAGCCTCGGCCGCCATCACCTCACCTCGCAGGCGTCCGCCCGTGAAGAGCGGGAATGACAGCCCGGCGCTCACACTCCAGTTCGGAAAGAAGTCGGCCAGACTGCGCGGCACGCCATCGTCCGGATATGCAAAGCGCTGATACAACGTGCTCACGTTGAGCGCGGGCCAGCGTGACGCCTTGGCCGCCTTGTACTGCTGACGCGCCGCTTCGAGCGACTGCTCCACCTGCTTGACGGCGAGCCGATCATTGACGGTTGTATCGGCGGTGGACATCACCGCGTTCACCGCATCGCGCACCCACGCGTCGGGCGCGAGCACGGTGGCCGCATCTACCGCGAGCGTTGTTGCAGACTGAGCGCTGGCGCTCACGGTGGGTACGTCCACCGGTGCTTCCTGAATGGGACTCGTGAGCGAGAGCTCCTGCGTGAGCGGCAGATCGAGCAGCTGCTTGAGTCGCAGGTACGCCGTGGTGCGCTGCGTGCGCGCGGCCAGCACCGCCGGCTGCTGGTTGTCGCGCGTGACGCGTGCCCGCAGCAGCTCGAACTCCGAGGTGTTTCCCACGTTGTACGTGAGCTGCACCTGTCGCAGCGTGCGTTCGGCCTGCACGAAGCTCGACTCCGCGATGGCGACGAGCCGATCGCCGAGCACGGCGTCGTAGTAGGCCTGCGTGACATCGAGCTGCACCTGCGCGCCGGCGCTTGTCACGCCAAGTTCGGCGGCGGTCCGCTGCGCGCTCGCGGCGCGCGTGCCGGCACGGGCGCGGCCCATGTCGAACACGTTCTGCGAGGCCTGCAACGTGAACGTCGCCGTGTACGGCGACGCGAAGATGCGCGCGATGGGGCTGTCGGTGAATCCATCACCCCCACCACCGCTATCGGCCGGCGGCGCACCGCCACCGCTGTTGTCATTGGACGCGAACCGTTCCGTGATGGCCTGGAACTGGTTCTGCAGCTGCCGCTGGTAGTTGAACGTGGTATTGACCTGCGGCAGCAGCGCACTGCGCGCCTGCAGCTGCTGACCGCGCGCACGTCCGAGGCCGGCGCGCGCGATGCCGATCGACTCGCTCGTGCCAGTGGCGAGCGCGAGCGCATCGTCGAGCGAGAGCGCGCGTGGTGTGGGCGTGGATTGCGCTGCCAGCGGCGCAGCGATGACGACGGTGAGCGCAGCAGCAATCGCTGCGCGAGCCACGCGAGAGCGGGCGGACATGATCAATCTCAGGAGTCGAGGGACGACGACGCGGACGCAGGCTCCGTACGCGCGTTGG
>JALOPN010000013.1 GCA_025453875.1 Gemmatimonadaceae bacterium
CCGCCAGCGACCGTTGGGCAGCGCTTCCTCCACGATGGGCTGCGTCACGGGCGCCCCGGTGGCCGCGTCGGACACACACAACAGGTGCCGCGTGACCGTGTCGACGGACGCGGACTGCGCGACCAGCGCACGTCCACACACCAGCGCCAACGCCATGCCACGACGTGCGACCGAGCCGAGAGAGCGCATCACGGCGTCGTGTTCGGCGGCAACGCTGCATCACGGCGACGCGAGCCGCCACGCAGTGGCAGCAGGGCCGGCGCGCCAACGGCCGGATCGCGTGTCACCACCAGTGGCCAATCGTAGACGCGCTCCAGCACGTCGCCGCGCATGACATCGGCCGCCGATCCGCTGGCGGCCACGCGACCCGCGTGCAGCAGCACGATGTGCTGGGCGAAGCGCGCCACGAGGTTGAGCTGGTGGCTCACGAGCAACACGGTGCGTCCGGACGCGGCGAGACGATCGAGCAGTTCGAAGACCGCCATTTCGTGCGCGATGTCGAGGAACGTGGTGGGCTCGTCGAGCACGAGCACCGGCGCTTCCTGTGCAAGGGCGCGCGCGATGCGCACACGTTGCC
Organism: Gemmatimonadaceae bacterium; assembly: GCA_025453875.1. Lineage (GTDB taxonomy): Bacteria > Gemmatimonadota > Gemmatimonadetes > Gemmatimonadales > Gemmatimonadaceae > JAABRT01. The sequence goes on from JALOPN010000013.1 coordinate 578, forward strand.
ATTCGCCACCGGAGAGCGCATCGGTTCGTCGATCGGCAAGATGGGGCATTTCCGCCAGCGCAATCGACTCGTTCACCACGTCGGCATCGTGCGCGCTCAGTGGCGTGAACGCGCCGCGGTGCACGTGCCGTCCGAGCGCCACGAACTCGCGCACCGGGAGCGGCATCTGGACTTCTTCACGCTGCGGCACCACGGCCACCGCCCGCGCGAAGGCGCGCGCGTCAAGTTGCGACAACGCCTGCGCGCCAACCGTGATCGTCCCCTCACGCAGCGCGAGACGGCGCAGCAGCAGTCGCACGAGCGTACTCTTGCCGCTGCCGTTCGGCCCCACGACGGCGGTGATGGCCCCCGGCGCGGCGTGGACTGTCACGCCCTGCACCGCCGGCGTTCCGGTGGGCGTGTAGGCCGCCACGACCTTGTCGAAGTGCAATGTGAGCGCCGTCATCACGCGACCCGTCGCAACCGTGCGAGGAAGAAGGGCACGCCGACGAGTGCGGTCACCGCGCCGAGCGGGAGCTCGACGGGCGCCCGAATGGCGCGTGCACACACGTCGGCCGCGACGAGCAACAGTGCACCATACACGCCGCCCACCAGCAGCATCGCGCGATGCGATTGTGCGCCAAGCGCACGCGCGAGATTGGGTACGATGAGTCCGACGAACCCGACAAGGCCGACCGCCGCGACGGTGGCCGCCGCAAGCCATGACGCCACGAGAAACGTGCGACGCGCCGCGCGATCGACATCGGCGCCAAGCGCCGCGGCCGGCTCCTCACCGAGCGCGAGCAGATCGAGATCGCGCGCGCGGTAGATCAGCACGCCGCCGAACACGAGCAGGGCGATCGTTGTCCGTGTGACGGTGCCCCACGTGGCGTCGGTGGTGGACCCCATCATCCACCACAGCGCGCCTCGAATGCGATCGGGTGGTGCATCGGCGAGCGCGACGAGAATGACCGCGTTCGCGAACGCACCCACGACGACGCCCGCCATGAGCAACACGCGCGGCTCGGCGCGCCCGGTCGCGACGCGCGCGAGCAACGCGACGATGCCCGTCGCCGCCGCGGCACCACCGAACGCGGCGAGGGTGACCACGAGCGGCGACGCGCTGCCGAACGCGAACGCGATGACCGCACCCACCGCCGCGCCGCCCGAGACGCCGAGCAGGTAGGGTTCCGCGAGCGGATTGCGCAGCGTGCCCTGCAGTGCGCCGCCGCTGATCGACAGCGCGGCACCGACACACGCCGCGAGCAGCACACGCGGGGCGCGCAACGTGCGCACGATCGCGATGGACTGGGCATCGCCTTCGCCGAGCAACGCGGCCCAGACGGCGTCGAGCGGCAACGACACGGTGCCCACACCAAGCGCGATCAGCATCGCGAACACGAGCAGCCCGAGGCCGGCGGGCACCACGAGACGGTTCACGGCAGCGCACTCGCGCGATCGGGGTGCAACGCGCGCGCGAGTGCCACCGCCGACATACCGATCGCGACGCCGGGCCGACCGATGACCGCCGTATCGAGCACGACGAGGCGTCCGTCGCGCACCGCACGCACCGCGCGCCAGGGGGTACTCTCGCGCAGCCGGTTCACGCGATCGGGTCCGGCGAGGAGCAGATCCGGATCGCGCGCGGCAATCTCCTCGAGCGTCACGGTGGCGACGGGTTCGACGCGATCCGCGAACACGTTCGTGGCGCCGGCGATGTCGAGCAGTTCCGCTTCGTAGCTGCCGTTGCCGACGACCATGACCGGGGCATCCCACGATGGCCACACGACGCGCGGGCGCGCCACGCCACGCACGGCGTCACGCACGCGCTGCAGCGTGCCGTCGATGGAATCGACGAGCGCGGTGGCCTCCGGCGTGCCACCAAGGATCCGACCGAGCACCTGGGCACTGCGCCGGAAGTCGGCAATGGTGACGGTGCGCAGCGCGACGACACGCACTCCGACGCGCGCGAGTGCGTCGGCCGCGGCGCGATTGTCGGGGCTCGCGTACAGGAGCACGAGCGAGGGTCGCGTGGCGAGGACGGCCTCGACGTTGGGGCGCATACCGGGGCCGACATCCGTGACGGCGCGAACGGCAGCGGGGCGATCATCCCACGACGTGCGCCCCACCAGTCGCGCGCCCTGCCCGATCGCGAAGGCGATCTCGGTGAGTGCCGGGCTGAGCGAGACGACACGCTCGGCAAACTGTGCGTCGGTCGGAATTGGCGCACCGAAGTCGTCGAGGGCGACGGGACGCGTCGTATCGACGCGCCCGGAATCGGCGGACGCGTCGATGCCATCGCGCGAGACGGCCGGATCGTCGGCCGCCGACGCGCACGCTCCGATCGCGGCGAGCGCGACGGCGCACGCGATGAGCACGCGTACAGGCGGTCGCGAACAGCGACGACGCGGAACTGAGAGCCGGCAATGCAAGACGGGCGTCCTCTTCGATGTCGAAGGGGACGCCCGGGCGCGGGGGAACGACGACCGGCGCGCGAGTCCTCACGCACACGATCGTCATGCCGACGAGCACGAGCCCCCCCCTCGAGGGTGTTCGATGCAGACGCGCGCGGGTCGTCTCCTGGCTCCGGGCGCACAGCGATTCGTCTTCCCACGCGGCGATGTCCGCCGAGCAGTGACCTGTGAATCGTTGTCGCGACGACCCGTGAGGGTCGATCGCACCCGTTACAGTGGCGGGGCCGCGCCGGCATTGCACCGGCTTCCGTGTCCCGCGCGCACGATCAGTTGTGCATCAGTCCGGACCGACGGTCCGAACCGATGATGCTTCACGTTACTTGCGCGTCCCTCCGGCGGCAAGCTCATCGCGCAACGCGTCGGCCAGTTCCGCGCGACGCCGCTCATAGGCCACGCGGACCGCGTCGCTCGGCGACGCCTGCGCGGCGAAGGCGGCATCAAGATCGGCGATCTCGCGCGCCAAGCGCTCGGGCGTGGGCACATCGGGCACATACGGCCGCAGCTGCGGCGCGGTCGTGCCGACCGGGCGTTGACGGCGGGCACCGGCCCGCAGCAGCGCCAGCAGCATCAGCAACACGCTCGCCGCAAGCAGGACGGTGACGTAGAGGCGTCGTCCGCTCAACCCACCACCGGGCACTTCGACGGTGATCTGTTCCCCCGCGCGCACATCCTGCACGAGGAAGCGACGGAACTGCCGCCCCTCGAGTCCGACGGGCTCGACCGGCACGATCTTCGCGCCCGTGACATTCGCGTCCACCTCTTCGAGCAGCACTTCGAGCACCACCGCGCCCGCTTCGAGATTCACCGTGAGCGGAAACGACGTGGACGGCAGCTTGTACGAGACCGAGAGCTGCTTGAGCCCCGGCGGCAGCGCCGCGAACAGCGAGACGCGCCCGGTGTTCTGCACGAAGGCGTCGGCGGGGAGATCGCCCTGCCCTGCCTTCACTTCACGCGCCGACGCCGGCACCGCAAACGACCACGTGGGCGGCGCACTCGGATCGTCGCGCGTGATGATGGTGCGCGTGCTGTCGTTGGAGAGTTCGAAGATCTCCACGACCGTGCGTTCGTCGAGACTGTCGACGGCGCCCACGATGAGATGCCGTCCGCGCACCGTGAGCGGGAACGCCACCGAGGTCGTGTCGAAGACCGCGATTTCCGCTTCGGCGCCCTCGGTGACGAGACTGCGCAGCGGATTGGTGAAGTACGCGATGCCACCGTACACGGCCGACACGAAGTAGACTGCGTCCGGTCCTCCACTCGGTCGATAGGTGAAGCGATAGCGGCCCTCGGCGTCGGTGCGCATCGAGTCGAGCGGCCCCGCGAGGTTGGGCGCGACGCGATGCAGCGTGACCCAGATATCGGGGACCGTGACCGTGGCGAGTGTGTCACCGGCGAGGAACGGAGCGGGCCGTACCACACGCCCCTCGACGCGGCGTGCCTCGGGCGCTTGCGCCGATGTCACGGAGGTGAAGAGCGTCGCGACGAACAGGGCGCGCGCAATGTGCTGCAAGACGGTCATGGCTTGAATTTGCCGAAGTCTTCCGGATGCAATCCGGCGAGGTACGCCTTGAGTTGGTCGGGCGTCATTTCTCCTCGCGGCGTGGGCACGCGCGGTGGGAGATCATCACCCGTCGTCGGACCGTCATCGGATGATGCGTCGTCGGGGGTGTCATCATCGTCGAGCACGGTGAGCAGGTCGTCGGCCGCGTAGAGCGGCGCCCCGAGTCGCAGCGCGATGGCGATCGAATCGCTCGGTCGCGCATCGATGACGACATGGCCGTCGGCCGTACCGATGTGCAGCTCCGCGTAGTAAGTGCTCTTCACCACCCGCGTGATGTCCACGCGCTCGAGCGTCCCACCAAGTGACTGGATGAGCGCACGACAGAGATCGTGCGTGAGTGGCCGCGGTCGCACGACGCCGTTGACATGCAGGATGATGGACTCGGCTTCGGGCTGCCCGATCCAGATCGGCAGCAGACGTCGCCCGCCACGCTCGCGCAGAATGACGACGTACGTGTTGGACGTACTGTCGAGCCCCAGGCGCGCCAATGTCACTTCGGTCATGGCGTCTCCACGGCATCCCGGCTCACGATCGCGCGACGCCTAGCGGCGTCACGCGATCGGAGCCGGTCGCGACTCAGGCGCCGACGGCGCGGCGCAGGGCGCGGGCGCGATCGGTCCGCTCCCACGTGAACAGCGTGCGCGAGGCGCGCCCCCGACCGATCACTTCCGGCGTGCGCCCGAAGTGGCCGTACGCCGCGGTCGCACGATAGATCGGCTTGCGCAGATCGAGCGACGTGGTGATGCCGCGCGGCGTGAGATCGAACTCATCGCGCACGGCCGCCTCGATTTCGCGATCGCCCACTTCGCCGGTGCCGAAGGTGTTGACGAACACGGACACCGGCTCGGCCACGCCGATGGCGTAGGCGAGCTGCACTTCGCAGCGACGCGCGAGCTTGCCGGCCACGATGTTCTTGGCCACCCAACGCGCCGCGTAGGCGGCGGAGCGATCGACCTTGCTCGGGTCCTTGCCGCTGAAGGCACCACCACCGTGGCGCCCCATGCCGCCGTACGTGTCGACGATGATCTTGCGGCCGGTGAGCCCCGCGTCTCCCTGCGGGCCGCCGATGACGAAGCGCCCCGTGGGATTGATGTGTGTGGTGAGGCGACGCGTGCGGAAGGCCTCGGGGATCGTGTCGAGAATGACGTCGTTGAGGATCGCCTTGCGCAGCTTGGGCGTGCTGATCGCATCGTCGTGCTGCGTGGACACGACCACCGTGTCGACGTACACCGGACGATCCCCTTCGTACACCACCGACACCTGCGCCTTGCCATCGGGGCGCAGCCACGGCAGGTCACCGCTCTTGCGACGCTCGGAGAGCGCGCGCGTGAGCGCGTGCGCGAGCTGAATGGGAAGCGGCATGAGCTCCGGCGTTTCGTCGGTGGCGTAGCCGAACATCATGCCCTGATCGCCGGCGCCACCGGTGTCGACGCCCTGCGCGATGTCGGGCGACTGCCGATCGATCGTGCTCATCACGGCGCACGTGTGCGAATCGAAGCCCATGCGCGCATCGGTGTAGCCGATGTCGGCGATCGTCTGACGCACCACATCGGGGAGGTGCACGTAGGCCGACGTCGTGATTTCACCGGCGATGACCGCGAGGCCCGTGGTGACGAGCGTCTCGCAGGCGACGCGCGAGCTGGCGTCCTGCGCGAGCAATGCGTCCAGCACGGCATCGGAGATCTGGTCGGCGATCTTGTCCGGATGTCCTTCGGTGACGGATTCGGACGTGAACAGGTGACGTTCGGCCACGCGAGCCTCGACGAGAGTGGAAGTAGGGAGGGTGACGGTCCTGCCGTCGCGTAGGTTAGTGCGGCTTCCGAGGGGGAGCAACTGGGTCACCGGGCGGGCGCACCCGGTGCCGGTCAGGCTTCGCCGAGTGCGACCCGCAGACGCCGTCGCAGCACCAGCTCGACTTCGCGCGCCGTACCGGACGATCGCAACGCCGCCTCGACCGCGTCTCGGGCGGCCGCAACGGTGATGCTCCGAATGAGCCGTTTCACCGCGGGCACCGCGCGCGGCGCGACCGAGAGCTGTCGCACGCCGAGTCCGATCAGCGCGAACACCGTCAGCGGCTGCGATCCCATCTCGCCGCACACACCGACCGGCAGATCGTGCGCCGCACCCGTCGCCGCGACCTCTCGAATGAGGCGCAGCACCGCCGGGTGCAGCGGCGTGTAGCGCGGCGCGAGGTTCACATTGCCCCGATCGACGGCCAGCGTGTACTGCACGAGATCGTTGGAGCCGATGCTCAGGAAGTCGACATCGCGCACGAACGTATCGCAGGCCACGGCAGCGGCCGGCGTTTCGACCATCACGCCAAGCGGGACATCGGCGCGATACGAAACGCCACGCTCGGCCAGTTCACGCCCCGCCTCTTCGAGCAGCGTGCGCGCTTCGCGCACCTCGTCGACGGTGACCACGAGGGGCAGCATGATGCGCAGATCGCCGTGCACCGCCGCGCGCAGCATGGCCCGCAACTGCACCTTGAAGATGGGCGCTTCGTCGAGGCACATGCGAATGGCACGCCAGCCGAGGAACGGATTGGCTTCGTGCGGATAGCCGCCAACCGGCAGCTTGTCACCGCCGATGTCATACGTGCGAATGATCACGGGACGCCCGCGAAACGCCTCGACGACCCGACGGTACGCGCGATACTGCTCCTCCTCCTCGGGCATATGCGCGCGCCCGACGACGAGAAACTCGGTGCGCATCAGGCCGACGCCTTCCGCACCGGAGAGTGCGGCGGACTCGGCATCTTCGGGAATGTCCACGTTGGCGCGCACCACGAACGACTGCCCATCGAGCGTGATGGCGGGCGCGTGTGCCACCTCGCGCAGCTCCTCATCGCGCGCCTGATCGGCCTCGGCGCGCAGGCGCGCGTCACGGATCTCGGCCTCGGTCGGGCGCACCGTGAGCGTGCCTTCGTTGGCGTCGAGAATGACCAGTTCGCCGCCTTTGAGCACCTGACTCGCGCGACGCAGCCCCACGACCGCTGGCAGGCCGAGCGACCGCGCGAGAATCGCGACGTGCGACGTGGCGGTGCCTGCTTCGGTGACGATGCCGCCGATCGCGTCGCGATCGAGCTGCAGCGTGAGGCTGGGCGTGAGATCGTGCGTGACGAGGATCGCGTTGGCGCCCTTGGGGACGTCCACCGGATCGTGATCGGGGAGGTCGAGCAGCAGCGACAGCACACGGATGTGCACGTCGGTGAGGTCACCCACCCGTTCACGCAACATGGGCACGGCGCTGCGCGCGAAGCGCTGCTGCCACTCGAGCATGACGATGTCGAACGCCTTCTCGGCCGCGATGGTCTGCCGGACGAGCTTTTCGACGGCCTGCACCAACTCGGCGTCGCCGAGCATGGTGAGTTGCACATCGAAGATCGCGGCTTCTTCCGCGCCTGCGGTCGCTTCCGCGCGCGTGCGCAGCGTGACGAGTCGCTCCTGCGCCCTCGCGATGGCCGCGTGCAGCCGGGCGATCTCGGCGTCGCTCTCGCCGGGCGCGATGATGCGCTGCGGCACCTCGGGCACCTCCCAGCGCAGCAGGTGCACCGGCCCCACGACGAGACCGGCGGACGCGGGGATCCCCCGCAGCACCGATTCCATCTAGCGCCTCACGCGTGCCGAGGAGCGCATGCGTCAGGCTTCGCCGAAGCGCGCCGCGACGAGTGCGGCGAGGGCGTCGAGCGCCTCGTCCGCGTCGGGGCCGGTCGCTCGCAGCGTGATGCTCGAGCCATACTCGGCGGCGAGCATCATGACGCCCATGATGCTCTTGCCATTCACCTCGAGATCATCACGCGCGATGGTGATGTCGCTCTTGAAGCGCGACGCCGCCTTGACCATTTCGGCGGCAGGACGGGCGTGCAGCCCGTGCTTGTTGACGATTTGTACGGATCGTTCGGCCATCAGTGGAGCACCGTCGAGTAGAGGACAAGAAGCGCCAGCAACCCGAAGAGCAGTTGCCACCCTTCCACCTTCCCGTGCAGACGCACGAGCAGAACACCAAGCACCGGCGTGCAGGCCATGACCGCGAGTGACACGGGCTCGAGCGACGCGCCGCCACCGATCGCGCGATGCGCCGCGAATGGCAGCGCCACCCCCGCCACGAGCGCGGCACCTCGCGCAATGTACTGCGGTCCGCGCTGGAGCCAGTTGGCCCCGAGCGCCGAGGCCAGCCGGAGGCCATGCAGCCAGCCCGCCCCGAGCCCCCATGCCCGCAGGGCCAGATGGCCCGCGTTGTAGAGCACGAGAAACCCGAACGCGACCATGGCCGGCCCGGCACCCAGCCCGAAGAGCAGCAGGGCAACGAGCGAGCAGGCCGGCAGCCACGCCGCCCACACGAGCCGATCGCCAAGGCTGCCGAGCGGACCGCAGAGCGCGGTGCGGAAGCGGACGAGCTTCTCGGGCGGGGTCTGGTCGAGCTCCGCGCGCGCGAGCGCGCCCACCGCGAGCGAGGCGAGATACGGGTGCGCGTTGAAGTACGCGCACTGTCGCGCGAGCGCGGCCCGATAGGCGTCCCCGTCGACGCCGCCCGGCAGATGCCGCAGCGCGGGCTCCACGCAGAAGCCGATCCCGTTGCCGTTGAGGATTTCGTAGTTCCACGCACCCTGGATCGCGAGGCAGCGCAGCAACATCGACGCTCGCGTGCCCACGGGCAGCGGCCCCGGGCGCATGCCCGTGGGAAGCGGCGCCCCCGTGGGTGGCGTGGGCGCGACGACGGTCTCAGCCACGCAGCCCCACCAGCACCGTGCCCACGGCGAGTCCGGCCACGAAGAGGCGCCGCGTAACGGAGTAGCCATGCAAGACCTTCCACACGGCCGACGCGGCGACGCCGGCCGCGCCGATCACGAGCGCGCCGCGTGTCTCGGTGGCACCGAGTCGCCACGCGTTGACCGCCCAGCCCGACGCGGGCCACGCCAGCAGCAGGCCCAGCAGGGTGAGCGCCGCGCCGCGCAGCAGGTCGGCGGTGAGCCCGTACACCTGCAGCGACATCACGGTGCGCATCGACCCACCAGCCATCGCATCGAGGCGCACGCGCGCCCAGCGCGCGATGAGTCGCCGATGCCACACCATCGTCCATCCGCCGAGCCACGCGGTCGCGATCGCCGCCATGACGCCAATGACCCACGCGGCCGGCTCCGGCAGCAATGCACCGTCGGCGCCGCGCGTGCCGACGAGGCCACCGACCACCGAGGCGCTGCCCCACTCGGGATACCGTGACGCGCCAAAGGGCAACGTCTCCAGGGCGAGACACTCGAGCGCGACGCCCACGACGAGACCGGCCGCCGTCTGTCCCGCGAAGGCACCGGCGAGCGTCGCGGCCACGATGGGACGCGAGATCATGGCTTGCGGGAAGCTCACGACATCGAGGCCCAGGATGGCCCCGAGCACGAGCACCGGCAGCAGATCGAGCGTGAGTGGCAACATGCGGAAGGGCGCTTACCCGTCGCCGCGACCGGCGAGGACATCCTGCAGCGGAATGGGGCGCGCCCCCGGCACATCCTGCGCCGTGATGTCGACGCCCGACTGCTCCAGTGCGCGCAACTGCTGTTCTTCCTGCGGCGTGAGAAACACGTAGCGCAACCGCTGCGTGCGTCCGTCGGCGTGGTGCACACCACCAAGATTGACGGTGCGAATGGCCGGCGCGGCCGCGATGAGCCGCTGCATCGTGTCGACGCTGTTGACGAGCAGAATGCCGGGCCGCGGATCGGCGTGGAAGGCCGCGATGCGGGTCGACGCATCGATGACCGAGAGGAAGTGCACCTCGACATCCGGCGGCACGCCCATGCGATAGAGCTCCTGCTCCCAATCGCTCGCGGCGACGTCGTCATCCACGAGCACGATGAAGCGCAGTCCGAGCGGTTGTCCCCACCCCACGACGACCTGACCGTGAATGAGCCGGTCATCGATGCGATGCAGCAGCAGCCCCACGTCAGCCCCCACTCACGGACAGGGTATCGCGCGCCTTGTCGGCAGCAGCGCGCGCGAGCGCGGCGGTGTGCGCGAGTCCGCCCACCGGTGTGCCGAGCGGCGAGATCGCCGCGAAGAGGTACTCCATGAGGACGGCGAGATTGGCCCCCGTCACAAGCACCACATCGGGCCGCGCCCGCTGCAACCGTCGCGCGGCCATGGTGCAACTGCCCGCCGGAAGATCGGTGAAGATCACACGCGCGCCGGTGGCGTCGAGTTGCGCGGCGAGTTCGGCTTCGAGTTCGGCGGGCGACTTGCCGCGATTGCTCACCGGCACGAACGCCGAACCACGCCCCGTGATCTGCTCCACGGCGGACAACATGCCGACGGCGTAGTCCCCATGGCCGGCCACGACGGCCACGACAATCGCGTCGTCGGTCATTCGTCGTCCTCGAGCAGGTAGCGGTGCGCGTCCTCGCTCTTGCGTCGCATGCTGTTGATGAGCCGCTCGTTGAAGGCCGTCGCGGAATCGTAGCCGCGATGGTAGCGCAGCAGATGATTCATGGCGATGACTTCGGCAATCACCGTGATGTTCTTGCCGGGATTGAGGTGCACAGTGATGCGCGGCAACTCGACGCCGAGAATCGTGGTCGTGCTCACATCGAGCCCGGTACGATCGACGTTGGCCTCGCCGTTCCACTCCTCGAGCACGACGACGACCTCGATGCGCTTCTGTTGACGCACCGCCTTGACGCCGAAGATCGCGGGGACGTCGATGAGCCCGACGCCGCGAATCTCCATGAAGTGCTTCTGCTGTTCATGCCCGCGACCGATGAGCACATCGCTGCCACGCCGCGAGACGAACACGAGATCGTCGGCCACGAGGCGATGGCCTCGTTCGACGAGATCGAGCACACACTCCGACTTGCCGATACCACTCTTGCCGGTGAAGAAGAGGCCGACGCCGTAGATGTCGGCGAGCGAGCCGTGCAGCGTGGCACGCGGCGCGAAGTGATCGGCGAGATACGGCTTGATGAGGCGATAGAACTCGGCCGTCTTGAGTCGGCTGCGCAGCACGGCGACGCCGGCGCGGTCGGCCACTTCGACGAACGGCTCGGGGGGCTCGAGGCCCTTGGTCACGAACGCGCACGGCATGGGAAAATCGAAGAACGCCGTGAGGTTCGCCTCGCGCGTGGCGGGATCGAGCGACTGCAGGTAGGTGATCTCGGTTTCGCCCAGCACCTGGATGCGCTGGTAGGGAAACCGGTTGAGGTAGCCGGAGAGCGCCAGCCCCGGGCTCGAGGCCTCGGGGCTGGTGATCTCACGATCGAGGCCCACCGACTCCCCCAGCTCCTCGAGCTGGAGGGCGGTGCGCATGGTGTCGAGCAATCGAGCCACCGTAAGGCGGGTACTCACCAGTCGGGCGTCTCCGGGGGACGGACGCGGGGGCGGTGCGATCGACGGGCGCGATCGACCTGTCGTTCGAGGCGCGAGACCGCCAGCGCGAGCGCGGGCTCGTATTTGCGATCGAAGGCCTCGGCGACGAGATCCGCGCGGCGCGGTGCCTGCAACACGATCTCGACGCGCTTGCTCGGGCCATCGCCCTCGAAGCGCACGATCGCGGTCACAACGCGTCGCAAGCGGGCAGACAAACGGGACACGGCGCGCTCGGCGCGCTCGCGCAGACTTTCGGGAACCTCGGCGTGGTGCGCATGCAGGATGATCTCCATCAGCCATCTCCTCGCCGGCCCACCACGTCCCGAAGGTGGGCCTCGGTATGTTCGGCCGCGCGCTCCCAGGTGAACCCGGTCGCGAACGACCGCGCCGCCGTGCCGAGTCGCTCAACGAGCGCGGGATCGGCTGCCAGGCGGCGCATCGACTGCGCCATGGCCGCAGTGTCCCCGTGAGGCACCAGATAGCCGGTGACCTCGTGGCGGACGGATTCGCGAATACCCGGAGAGTTCGACGCAATCACCGGCGTTCCGCTCGCTGCAGCCTCGAGATTGGTAATGCCCCAGCCCTCCTTGGGTGATGCGAATGCCAGAGCCCACGCCCGTCGCAGCAGGGCCTGCTTCTCTCCTTCGTCGATCCGCCCGAGGAACCGCACGCGATCGGCCACGGCCAGCTCGCGCGCCAGCGCCTCGAGCGCGGGACGGTAGTTCCCCGCCCCGGCGATCTCGAGCTGCGCGGTCGGCAGGTTGGCCTGCGCAAACGCCCGCATCACGAGATCCACGCCCTTGTACTTCTGTAGACGACCCAGATACGCAAACGTCGGCACCGACGCTCGCGTCCCCGCCAAGGGAGTGTACTGCCCGGAGTCGATCCCGGGGAAGATCACCTCGACCAGATCGCGGCGAATTCCGCGTGAGACGAGGTCATCCCGGGTGCTTTCGCTGATCGCCTGAAAGGGGACACCCCGGTAGAGCCAGGGGAGCGGCCGCTCGGCCAGCCAGACGGCGGTGGCCAGCGGGATGCCGAGCTCACGAAACGCGGTCACCCCGAAGAGGTGCGGTACGAGCGCGACGAGCGGGCGCGTCGTCCAGCGGGGGGTGAAGAGCGGGACCTTGTTGATGTCTTCCACGAGCACGTCGGGCTGCCACTCCGCTTCGTGCGCCCGATAGGCGGCCCGGGCGTGCAGCGCGAAGGTCTGCCGCGTCCCGACCCGCACGACCTGGATGCCATCGAGCACCGCCCGCGGGGCGCATCCCGGCCAGCCACCGCAGAGCAGTGTGACCCGATGCCCGCGCGCGACCAGCCGCCCGAAGATCTCGTGCAGATGGATCTCCGCGCCGCCCGCGAGCGGATTGTCACGGCACTGCCAGTTGACGACGACGATGTGCAACGGACGCGCGCCGCCGACCGATCAGAGCGCGCCGAGTCGACGCGCGTACGCGTCGAGCACGCCGTTCACAAACCGTGCGCTGCGCGCGGTACCGTAGCGCTCGGCGAGGTGAATGCACTCCTGCAGCACGACCCGTGGCGGCGTTTCCCCGCGCGCGAGTTCGGCGGCCCCCAGGCGCAACACGCTGCGCTCGACCGCGCCAAGACGCTCCAGTCGCCAGTTGGCGGTGACATCGCCCAGCGTCCGATCGATCTCGGCGTGCTGCTGCACGATGATCTCCACGAGGACCGACGCGAACCGGCGTTCTTCGGGATCGATGGCCAGATCATCCCACACCTGCAACGCAATCTTTCGCAGCTCGCCGAAGTTGCGCAGATCGGCGGCGTAGAGCGCCTGCAGTGCACGGGCGCGTCCGCGCGTCTCGACACGCTCGGCGCGTCGATCGACGCCGCGACGCGCCGACGAGCGGCGCGCGTCCGCGGCGCGCGGTGCGGTCGGCTGCGTGGCGACACCGGGCTCTTCGGTGGGACCGTCCCAGAAGGCGTCGTCGTGCAGACTCGGCGTGTCACGCGTCGTCATCGTCACCCTCCGCGTCTTCGGCGGGCTCGAGACGATCGATCACGTCGAGCACTTCGAGCAGCGCCACCGCCGCATCCCAGCCCTTGTTGCCGTGATCGCCACCGGCGCGTGCTTCCGCCTGCGCGAGCGTATCGGTGGTGAGCAGGCCGAGCGTGATCGGTGCATCGAAGTCGCGCATCGCGTCGTTGAGCCCACGCGACGCTTCGCCCGCGACGATGTCGAAGTGTGGTGTATCGCCACGAATCACGGCGCCAACGGCGACCACGCCATCGTAGCGTCCGGTGGCGAGCGCACGCCGCACGAGCAGCGGCAGCTCCCACGCGCCCGGCACCCAGAGCACATCGACGTCGTCGAACGACGCGCCGTGCCGGACGAGCGCTTCGACGGCGCCCTCGGCGAGTCGCGTGGTGATGCTTTCGTTGAAACGGCTCGCGACGACGGCGATGCGTCGCCCTTCCCCGCGTGGAATTCCGGTGAGTTCGGCCATCGCAGGTCAGTGAGCGAAAAGGTGTCCGAGCTTGGTGCGCTTCGTCTCGAGGTAGCCGGCGTTTTCTTCGTCGACCGGCATTTCGAGGCGCACCCGATCGTGGAGCGTGAGGCCGTAGCCATCAAGTCCGACGAGCTTGCGGGGATTGTTGGTGAGGATGCGAATGGTGCGCACGCCAAGATCGAGCAGGATCTGCGCACCGATGCCGTAGTTGCGCAGATCGGCCTTGAAGCCGAGCCGCTCATTCGCTTCGACCGTGTCGGCGCCGCGATCCTGCAGTTCGTAGGCCTTGAGCTTGTTGACGAGCCCGATGCCGCGCCCTTCCTGATCGAGGTACACGATGACGCCGCGTCCTTCGGCCTGGATCATGCGCATGGCCGTATCGAGCTGCCACCCGCAGTCGCACCGACGCGAGTGGAAGACATCGCCCGTGAGACACTTGCTGTGCATGCGCACCAGCACGCCTGGCGGTTCAGTTGCGTCGGTCGCGTCCACCGCGCCGTACACGAGCGCGACGTGTTCGGCCCGGTCGACATCGTTGCGATACGCCACGATGCGCCATTCCCCATACTCGGTGGGGAGCCGCGCGTCGGCCTCCCGATGCACGAGGCGCTCGTGCTGCAGCCGGTGCGCGACGAGCTGCGCCACGGTGATGAACGTGAGATCGTGCTCGGCGCAGAAGCGCTCGAGATCGGGGCGGCGCGCCGTCGTACCGTCCTTGTTGAGGATCTCGCAGATCACGCCCGCCGGACGCAGCCCCGCGAGACGCATGAGATCGACCGCGGCCTCGGTGTGTCCGACGCGCTGCAGCACGCCACCGTCGCGCGCGCGCAGCGGGTGAATGTGTCCGGGCACGCGCAGGTCGGCGCGCACGGCGCCCGGATCGACCGCGACGCGAATGGTCGTGGCGCGATCGCTCGCGCTGATGCCGGTGGTGACGCCGAACTTTGCCGCGGCATCGATGCTCACGGTGAACGCCGTGTGCATGGCCTCGGTGTTGTCGTCGGCCTGCGGGCCGAGACCGAGGTGATCCACCAACTCGCCGGTCATGGCGAGACAGATCATGCCCTTGGCATCGAGCATGAAGTTGACCATTTCGGGCGTGACGAGCTCGGCCGCACAGACGAGGTCGCCCTCGTTCTCGCGATCCTCGTCATCGGCCACGACGATGAACTTGCCCGCGCGCAGATCCTCGAGCGCGCGCTCGATGGAGTTCGGTGCGAAAGCGGAGTGTGACGCAACCATCAGGACAGATCCAGTGCCGCAAGATGAGGCGCCGCCAGTCGCGCCACGTGCTTGGCGATGACGTCGGCTTCGACGTGCACGGCATCGCCCACGGTGAGCGTGCCCAGCGTGGTGTGGCGGCGCGTGTATTCGATGAGCGAAAGCTGCACGCCGTCGTCGGGCAGCAGCGCGTTGACGGTGAGACTCACACCGTCCACGGTGAGCGAGCCGTGCGGCGCCATGAGGCGCGACAGCTCGGGGGTGAGTTGCAGGTCGACGAGCCAGGCGTCGTCGCGCCACGCCTCGTGCCGCACGGTCACGACGGCGTCGACGTGGCCGAGCACGAGATGGCCACCGAGCCGATCACCGAGCTTCATGGCGCGCTCGAGATTGACGCGATCGCCCACGGCCCAGCGGCCGATGGTGGTGCGATCGAGCGTGGTGACCACCGCGGCGCAGGTGAACCAGCCCTCGCCGTGCTCACGGACGGTCAGGCACGCGCCGTTGACGGCGATGCTCTCCCCGGGGACGAGGTCCGCATAGCGGCAGGCCACGCGCAGCAGCCGGCCCGCCTCACTGTCGGCCACCTCCTCGAGGGTACCGACGTCGTCCACCAAACCCGTGAACATCCCGTCCTCACAGTTCCGAAACAGCGTACGTGGTCATCACATCGTCACCGAGGGTGCGTCGGGCGATCGCTCGCCAGCGGACCCCGTCGGCCACCGTGTGCGGTGACAGACCGGTGAAGGCCGGGAGCGCCTCGGCGCCCAGCACGACCGGAGTCTGAATGATAATCAGGCGATCGACCAGTTTCGTGCCCACGAGCGCTCCGGCGAGGCCGGCGCCGCCCTCGACGAACAGGTGCCGCAGACCTCGCGTGTGCAGTCCCGCCACGGCTCCCGGCAGGTCGGCGGCCGGTACGAGCTGGACACCCGCACTCTCGAGGGAGCCCCGGCGCGCGCGCTCGGCGGCATCGACCGGCTCCGGCGTCACCACACACCACACGGGCGCCTCGGCGATGGTGCGCACGAGCCGCGAGCTGAGCGGCAGCCGGGCCTGACGGTCGAAGATCACGCGCGCCGGGGGCGTGCGCGGGGTGACCCCATGCCGCACAGTGAGGTGTGGATCGTCGGCGAGCACGGTGCCGATCCCCACCGCGACCGCGTCGGCACCGGCGCGCATGGTGTGGACGGCGCGACGGGCTGCCGCTCCGGTGAGCCACGCCGGTTGGCGCGTGTAGTCGGCAATCGCGCCGTCGAGCGAGACGGCGAGCTTGAGCGTGACCCACGGGCGCGTCGCACCGCGCGCGGCGAAGAGGAACGGCGCGTTGAGCTCGGCGGCCTCCGCCTCGAGTACGCCACCCTCAACCACGACGCCGTTCTCGGCGAGGCGCGCTGCGCCGCCGGCGGCCACCGGATTGGGATCGGGGACGGCGTACACCACGCGCGCGATGCCCGCCGCGAGAATCGCGTCGGTGCACGGCGGCGTGAGGCCGTGGTGGTTGCACGGCTCGAGCGTGACATACAAAGTCGCCCCGCGTGCCTGCGAGCCGGCCTCGGCGAGCGCGATGGGCTCGGCGTGCGGTGCCCCATGCCACGGGTGCCACCCTTCGCCAATGATCTCGCCATCGCGCACCACGACGGCACCCACAAGCGGATTGGGACGCACCTGCCCCCAACCGAGCCGCGCCAACTGCAGCGCGCGGCGCATGAAGCGCTGATCGGCGGAGGGCGTGCGCGCCATCAGAAGCGCACGCCGATGCCTACCGAGCCGTACGTGTACGCCTCGTTCGCGCGACGGTCGCCGAACGTGTTGAGCGTCTCGCGCAGCGAGCCCGCACGCGAACGACCGATTTCCGCGACGAGCTGCGCGCGCGCGAGTCCGAAACTCACGTTGGCAAAGGCGGTACCGCGCGAGGCACGATCACGCGCATCACGCAACGACGCGATCGTGCGCACCGGCTGACCCGCGACCGACTCGTTGATGATCGCCTCGACGTTCGTGCGCGTATCGAGCTCGTCCTGCCCGAGCCCGCCGCCGATGCCGAAGAGGCCGAAGCGCTTGTTGACGGTGAGGCGGTACACCGTGCTCGCCACACGCGTGTTGAACACACCGAGCGTGTCGTTGGCGGTGCGATACGTGACACTCGTGGCCGGCAGACGGCGACGCATCACACTCAACGCCACGCCAGGCACCAGCGCCGATTCCTGCAGCACCCCCACGCGAACCCCGAGGGTGCCCACGAGTGCGCTGCCTTCGTTCATGATGTTGAACTCATCGCGTCGTACGCTGGGCACAAACGTGACGCCGACGAGGAGATCGACGCCTCCCACGTTGGTGAGTCCAACGGGAACACCACGAAACAGTCCGATGCCGAGATCGAGCGCTGGTACCGGCACCGGCGCACGCGCCGCGCCGAAGTCGGAGGAGACCGGACCGGTGGGATTGAGCGTGATGACGTTGTCAGGAATGCGTCCATCGACGGCGGTGACGCGCAGCACCGCCGAGCGCTTGCCCCAGCCACCGAGTGTACCACCTTCACCGAGCAGCACGTTGCCGCCGCTCAACGCGACACCGACCTGCGGCGCGAGGAACACGAACAGATCTTCGGCCTTGCGGCAGGCATCGGTGAGCACCAGCGGTGCCACCGCAGGACTGCCGAGGATTTCGCAGGTGGCGCCCTGCGCCGTGGCGTCCGACGCGCCAACGAGCGCGAGCGCGACGGACGCGCCGATGACGCGCGAGCGAACGGAGCGCAGGGCGATCACGCCGCGCGTCCGTCGAGGCGCACGACGCCGGTGCCGGCTGTCACCTCGCCCATGACCCATGCCCCGATCGACTGCGTGTTCGCCTGCGCGATCACCGCGTCGACGTGTGCGGCGTCCACGATCACGACCATGCCCACTCCCATGTTGAAGGCGCGGAACATCTCGTCGCGCGCGACGTGTCCCGCCGCCTCGAGTACCCGGAACTCCGACGGGATGGTCCACGTGGTCGTGTCCACC
>JALOPN010000145.1 GCA_025453875.1 Gemmatimonadaceae bacterium
TTCATGGGCGCGTGGCTGTCGCTCGTGCAGAGCGACGCCGGGGTGTTCCATGCCTGCAATGCCGGGACAGGCGACGTTTCCACGGTACCGCTCGTCGCCGCCACGCACGACGACGCGTCCGCGGCGCATACGGCGCACCTGTCGCAGACGGCCGCGCCCACGGCGTCGCATGCGACCTCGCATGCGTCCCCGCATGAAGTCGCGCCCGACGCCGCGCCGCCGTCGCACGACCACGATTCGGGCGACGGTGAGTGCCACTGCATCGGGCACTGCTGCCCTGTCTCGCTGGTTGCCCTCGATGGCCATGAGGCGTTCGCCCTCGAGGCGGTCATTCGTCTCACCGTGGTACCACCCGGCCGGCCGTCGTACACGGTGGTGGCCGAGTGGGCCGATCATGTCCTGCCGTACTCCACGGCCCCGCCAGTGATGTTCGAGGCCTGAGCGCCTCCGCCCGGCTGCGGTCGGGCCTGAGGCGCGTCGGTCGTCATCGAACGTTCCTCGATTTTCGCGGCGGCAGTGCGCGCCCGTCAACGTCGCCTGGCCCTCGTGCTGTGTGCGGCTGATGCGTGCCCCCCGCGGTCCACATCACATCACTGGACTCATCCATGTCGTTCCCGCCAATCATGGCGCGGGGGCTCGCCTGGACGCGCCTTGCATCGTGCGCGCCGGCGACCGCTCTCGTGCTCGCCTTCAGCATTCCCGTCGCTCCGCTGCCCGCGCAGAGCACCCGCCCGGCCTCTTCGCGGGCCGACAGCCTTCGCGCCGATTCCACGGCGCGTGCCCGCGCCCTCAATCCGGTCGTCACCACCGCCACCCGTGACGCACGCGAGTTGCGCACCCTCCCCGTTTCGGTCACGGTCGTGGATACGACCACCATCGGCCGCACCAGCCAGGTGTCGCTGAGCGAGGCGCTGCGTACCGTGCCGGGCGTGATTGCCGGCAACCTCTTCGGTGGCGACGACGTGCGCCTATCCATTCGCGGCAGCGGCGCCCGCGGTGGATTCGGCGTGCGCGGCGTGGGCATCCTGCTCGACGGCGTGCCCATCACCGAACCCGATGGTCAGACGCGACTCGATCAGCTCGACCTCGGCGCCGCGCGCTCCATCGAGATCGTCCGCGGCCCGGGCAGCGCGATGTACGGCGGCGCCGCGTCCGGTGGTGTGGTCAACGTGATCACGCGCAGCGGCCGCGAGTTGCAGGGACTGTCCGTGCGCATGACGGGCGGCGGCTTCGGCTTCGACAGCGTGAACCTGCGCCGCGTGGACCTCGCCGCCGGCGGCGCCCGTGGCGCCTTCGATGCGTACCTGCAAGCCAGCGGTACCCGTATCGACGGCATGCGCGTGCAGAATCGCAACGACATGAACCGGGCCAACCTGCGGCTGAACTACACGCGGCAGGTGGACGGCGCACCCGCGCCCGCGGCGACGGCCACCCGCGTCGGCCTCGACGTCTCGTACAGTGACCTCGACATGCAGATCCCGGGGTCGCTCACCGATGGCGCGTGGCGCACGGAACCCTGGAGCGCCGACCCGCTCAACGTGACGGGCGCGTATGCGCGGCGCGAGCAGCGCTGGCGGTTCGGGGCCCGCGCCTCGCAAGGGCTCGGCACGCGCTTCGGCACCGTCGAAGCCTTCGCCTTCGGTACCGCGCGCACCATCGATCACCCCATCTTCCGGGTGGTGGACCAGAACACGCATCGCGTGCAGGGGGGACTGCGGCACGCCATCGCCTTCAACGCGCCGGGTGCGCTGCGCGTGCGCCTCAACACCGGACTCGATGTGGATCGCTGGTACGGCGACTCGCGCCAGTGGACCAACGTGGGAGGCCGGCAGGGACGCAGCACCCCGTGCGTGAACGACCGCGTGCGCAACATCGTCTCGGTGCCCTGCACCAACCAGTTCATCACGCTGCCCGGGCTGGGCACGTACACGAGCGCCGACATCACCCGCGGCAAGGCCACCCTCACGGCCGGCGCCCGCTACGACCGGGTCACGTACGACATCGAGGACCGGGTGCGGCCCACCCAGTCGGTGAACCAGTCCTTCGATCAGGTCTCGCCGCGCATGGCGCTGCGCTACGACCTGAAGCCGGGCGTGAGTGTGTACACCAGCGTGGCCCGCGGCTTCGAGGTCCCCACCAACAGCGAACTCACCGCAAGCCCGGATACCGTTCAGGGCCTCAACACCGCGTTGCGCCCCTCCACGCTCGTGAACTACGAAGTGGGCGCCAAGGCCTTGCTGGCGAGCCGTGTGCTGCTCGACGTGGCCGTCTACCGTACCAACGTGACCGGCGAATTCCTGTCGCGTACCGTGGTCATCCCCGGGGTGCAGTTCCCCCGCACGATCTTCGAGAACGTGGGACGCACGCGGCGGACCGGCCTCGAGCTGAGTGCGACGACGCTGGTGGCGCCCTGGATGGATGTCGTGACCTCGTACACCTACGCCCGGTACGTCATGACGCAGTTCACCGGCACCGAGATCAACGAACGTGGCCAGTCCGTACCCGCCGACTACGCGGGCAAGCGCATTCCCGGCGTCCCGGAGCAGCGCGTGGCCGCCGAGGTGCGCCTGCGCCCGACGTCGTCGCTCGGCATCTCGCTCTGGGGCGAGGCGCAGGGTCGAACCTACGTGGACAATGCCAATACGGTGCGAGGCACGGTCTTCACCCAGGTCACGCAGACCGGCGCACCGCCACGCATCGTACCGGTCGCCTTTGGTGCCGTGCCCGGCTACGGCCTGGCGCACGCCACGCTCACTTACGCGCTGCCAGAGACCCGCGGCGTGCGCACCGGGGCTTCTCGGGCCTCGCTGTTCGTGAACGTCGAGAATCTGCTCGACCGACGCTTCGTCGCCGCCATCGCCACCAACAGCGGCAATGGACGGTTCTACTTCCCCGGCGCCGGCCGCGTGGTGAACGCCGGCGTCACGATGTCCACGGGAGGGCGCTGACATGACCGTGTTCGACACCCGGCGCGCGCGTCGCCGCGCCGCCATGCCGCTGCTCGCCTTGGGCGGCGTCTTGCTCGCCTGCCGTGGTGGTGACGCTCCGGCGTCGGTGGCTGCCGGCGACACAGCCGCCACGTCCAGTGCCACCGTCACCTTCGACAGCGCGCACGTGCTCTCCGCCGTGTCGCAGGTGGGCGCCGCGCCCATTCTGGCCCTCGCGCCCGATGGACGACACGCCACCGCCTGGGTGTCGGCGCCGGACGGCGGGACCGACGGCCGGCTGCATCTTCTGGTGACGCGCGATGGCGCGTCACCGGCCGACGGGGTGCAACGCGTGCTCACCGATCCGCTCGGCCCCATCGAGCCGCACGGCGAGGCCCCGCCCAAGCTCGCGTGGGTCTCGCGCCCGAACGGACAACTGACCCTCGGGGCGCTCTACGTGGTGGGCAAGCTGGTGCCCGGCCGCCGCTTTCCAGCCAGCGCCCTCCGCTTCGTGCGCAGCGACGACGGCGGCGCCAGTTGGAGTGCGCCGGTGACCGTGACCGATGACACCACCAAGGGACTCGATGAGCACTTCGGGTCACACAACTTCCACGCCCTGCACGGGGCCCCCGACGGTACGTTCCACGTGGCCTGGCTCGATGGGCGGGCCGGGAAGTCGGCGGTGTACACCACGCATTCGACGGACGGCGGCGTGACCTGGGCGCGCAACGTGCGCGTGGTGCCCATGAACACGCCGCTCACCGAAGCGTGCCCCTGCTGCCGCACCGCCATCGCCGCCGATGCGGACGGTCGCGTGTATCTTGCATGGCGGGCCGTGATCGAGGACACGACCGGTGACGCCCCCGCCCCCGCGACACCGGGTGCCGATGCGCATGCGGCACATGGCGCGTCCAGCGCCCGTCGCACCATTCGCGACATCGTGGTGGCCCGCAGTGACGATCGCGGCGCCACGTGGGGCACGCCGGTGCGTGTGCACGCGGACGACTGGGTCTTCGACGGGTGCCCGCATGCGGGGCCCTCGCTCGCGGTGGACTCGCTCGGGACGCTGCACGCGGCCTGGTGGACCGGCAAGCCCGGCGCCGCCGGCGTGTTCTACGCGCAGTCGCGTGACCGGGCCAGCACGTTCACGCCGGCGCTGCCGCTCGGTGTCGCCGACGCATCGCAGCCGGCGCATGTGCAACTCGCTGTTCGCGGCCGCTCCGTGTTCATGACCTGGGATGACGGTACCAAGCGTCTACCGCAAGTGGTGCTGCGCACCTCCGTAGACGGCGGCGCGACCTTCGGCGCTCCGAGCCCGGTCAGCGACCCGGCGCGCGCGGCCTCGTTTCCGGTGCTGTCGGTGTCGCCCGATGCGGCGAACCTCACCATCGCGTGGAGCGAACAGGCCGCCGACGCTGCCACCGCCGCCGCCGAGGCTCGGCCGAACATGCGCGACCCGAAGGCCGTCATGCCGCTGCCGCGCGTCGGCAACACGCACGTGCTCGTACGGCGCGGCAAGCTCGGAACGGGCGAAACCGCGGCGGCCGTGACCGACGAGGCGTTCCGGCCGCTCAAGGTCGGCGACGCGGCACCGGCGTTCACGGCGCGTGTCGTCGCCGGATGGGGGACGGGCACCTCGGTGCCCGTGGTGTCACCCGACTCCCTCACGCTGCTGAACGTGTGGGCGACCTGGTGCACGTCGTGCCGTGAAGAGATGGCCGATCTCGAGCAGTTGCACGCACAGTATGCGCCGCGCGGGCTTCGAGTGATCGGCGTGAGCGTGGATCAGGGCGACCCGCAGAAGGTCGTGCGCTTCGCCCAGCGCGAACGGCTCGGCTTTGCCATCGCCCACGATCCGGCCGGCGACATTCAGCGACGCTTCAGTGTGGTCGGTGTCCCCGAGACGTACCTCATCGATCGGCAGGGGCGGGTGGTGTGGAAGGTGGCCGGCAACATCCATGGGACGCTCGACACGGTGCGACTGGAGCTCGATCGGCAACTGCCGGGTCGCTGACACACCCGTGATCACCGGAGAATCGGTGCGGGCGGCAGGTACGCCCGCCCCCTTCTCCGGTCCGGGCCATAGCTTCACGGCATGCCTCGGATATCGCGTCGGCGGTCCCGTCTCCTCCTCCCGATCGTTGCCCTGCTGGCGGTCGGCCTGCTCGGCCCGCGCGCGCGTGTGCAGGAGGCAACCGCGGGTGTGGTCACGGCACAGACGCCGGCCGATCTCCGCGCATTGCCCGCCTGGCTCGCCGCCAGCGAGCGCGACGCGGGCGTGTTGGACACCGCCGTCGCCGCCCGCGTCGTCTTCGCGGGCGGTGGCGCCACGCCCGTCCGCACCGCGTGGAGCGTGGTGTACCTGCACGGATTCTCCGCCACCCGGCAGGAGACGGCGCC
>JALOPN010000146.1 GCA_025453875.1 Gemmatimonadaceae bacterium
GACCTGCGCGATCCCCGCGCCCATCGCGCCGGCCCCCACCACGCCAATCGGCGATGTCGTGGAGAACCGCATCAGCGCCCCGTGTAGACTGGCGCCCGCTTCGCGAGGAACGCGCGCACGCCTTCCTCGTAATCGGCCGTGCGACCGGCCTCCTGCATGCACTGCGCCTCGACCTCGAGTTGCTCTTCGAGCGTGTTGGCGGCCGACGCCGCGAGGGCGCGCTTCGTGAGCCCGAAGCCGCGCGTCGCCTGCGTCGCCAGCGTCCGCGCGAGCGTTTCGCACGTCTCGAGCAGCGACTCGGCGGGGACGACGTCCCAGATGAGCCCCCACTCCTTCGCGCGTGCGGCACTCAGCTTCTCGCCGAGGAAAAACAGACCGGTCGCGCGCTGGTGCCCGATGAGGCGCGGCACGAAGAACGTGCCGCTCGTATCGGGGATGAGTCCGAGCTTCGCGAAGCTCTCCACGAAGTTGACGCCCTCGGCCGCGATCGTGAGGTCGCAGGCGAAGGCGAGGTTCGCGCCGGCGCCCGCCGCGACGCCGTTCACGGCACAGATGACCGGCTTCTCCAGGGAGCGGATGGCGCGAATGATCGGGTTGTAGCTCGCGCGCACGACCTCGCTGATGTCCGGCATGGGGCCATCGCCCTCCGGGAGCACCTCGGAGAGATCCTGGCCGGCGCAGAAGCCGCGACCGGCCCCGGTGAGCAGCACCGCTCGGATGGCCGGGTTCCGCTCGGCCTCCGCCAGCGCGTCCTGCACCTCGCGCGCCATGGCGCGCGTGAAGCTGTTGAGCACCTCGGGACGGTTGAGCGTAATCCGCAAGACGCCGTCCGCCACTGCCGCGATGATGAACTGGTAGGTCATCTTTCGAAGATACCGGGTGTGCACGCGCCATGCCCGTCCGCCACCCTGCCGACCGCCCGCCCGCGGGCGTCCCACACCCCGACTGAGATGGCCGCTCCCAGCCGCCCGCTGCGCCCCGCCCCATCGGCCCGCGCCGAGCGCTCCGCGCACACCACCGCCCGCGCCCCGCTTCCGGGGTTCGACTGGCGTCGCATCGCGTATCACACGCTCTGCTCGCGCGCGCTCGACGAGGTCGAGGAGACCACCAACCGCAACCGTGCGTCGGTGCCGAAGGAGCACGTCGTGCTGTACCAGTTCTCGGCACGCGGGCACGACATGGCGCAGGTCATCCTGGGCTCGCTGCTCACCGGACGTCGCGACGCGGCCGGCGCGTACTACCGCAGTCGGCCGCTGCTGCTCTCCCTCGGCCTGCCGCTCGATGACGCCCTCGGCTCCCCGCTCGGGCGCGCGGGTGGCTTCTCGGACGGGCGCGACATCGGCGTGGTGTGCAACCTGCCCAATCGCGACGGGCCGGTCGTGCTGCCGATGTCCGGTGACGTGGGGTCCCAGTACACACCGATCGCCGGGTGGGCGCAGGCCATCACGTACCATCGGGACACGCTGCGCGATGCGTCGTACGCGTCGTGCATCGGTGTGGCGCTTGGTGGTGACGGATCGGTGGCCACCAACGGGTTCTGGGCGTCGCTCACGATGGCCACGACGCTCAAGCTCCCGATGCTGTTCTACATCGAGGACAACGATCTCGGCATCTCCGTGCGCGGCGACATGCAGACGCCGGGCGGCAACATCGCGAAGAACCTCGCTTCCTTCGGCAACCTGTTCGTTCGCGACGGCGACGGCACCGACCCGCACGAGACCGCTTCGTTGCTGGCCGAGTGCGTGGCGCATGTGCGGAGCGGCGTCGGTCCGGCGCTCGTGCGCCTCACCGTGCCACGCCTGTCGAGCCATTCGGGGCCGGATAACCAGAAGGGGTATCGCACCGATGCGGAGATCGCGGCCGACGTGGCGCGCGATCCGGTGCCGAAGCTGCGCGAATATCTCGTGCCCGCGCTTCTCAGTGCATCAGAGTGGGACGCGCTCGAAGCCGACGTGGCGCGCGATGTGCACACCGCGCTCGAAGCCGCGCGTGCACGCCCACTCCCGGAGCCCGCGCGCATTGCGCAGTACGTCTACGCCGATCCGTCGGCCGACGATGCCTTCGGCGGCCTGTCGCGACCGGAGCGTGACGCGCTTGGCGGGACCGACGCACCGGCGGAAGGCGGGGAGTTGATGCGACTCGCCGAAGCGATCCGACGCACGCTGCGCCACGAGTTGGCGGTGAACCCGAAGCTCGTGGTGTTCGGCGAAGACGTGGGCAAGAAGGGCGGCGTGCACCTCGTCACCGAGGGGCTGCAGAAGCAGTTCGGCGCCGATCGGGTGTTCGACACGAGCCTGAGCGAGGAGGGGATCATCGGTCGTGCGTCGGGGCTCGCGATCGCCGGGCTCATGCCGGTGGCCGAGATCCAGTTCCGCAAGTACGCCGATCCTGCCACGGAGCAGCTCAACAACACGGGCACGATGCGCTGGCGCACGAACAACCGGTTTGCGGCGCCCATGGTGGTGCGCATGCCCGGTGGGTTCGGCAAGGATGTGGGCGATCCGTGGCACAGTCTCAGCGACGAAGTGCGCTTCGCGCATGCGTACGGCTGGCAGGTGGTCATGCCGTCGAACGCGTCCGATGCGGTGGGGCTGCTGCGTTCCGCGATGCGCAGCCCCAATCCGACGATCTTCTTCGAACATCGCGCGCTGCTCATGACGGGCGACGGCAGTGCGCGCTACCCCGGCGACGACTACGTGTTGCCGTTGGGGCGCGCGCGCCTCGTGCGCGAGGGTGAGGCACTCACCCTCGTGACGTGGGGTGCGATGGTGCATCGCTGCGCCGAGGTCGCCACGATGTTCGACGACGCGGTGGAGCTCATCGACCTGCGCACGATCGCGCCGTGGGATCGCGAGACGGTGCTGTCATCGGTGCGCAAGACAGGGCGCTGCCTCGTGGTGCACGAGGACAATCTCACGGCCGGTTTTGGTGCGGAGATCGCGGCCACGCTGGCCCAGGAGGCGTTCTGGCATCTCGATGCGCCGGTCGAGCGCCTCGCGCCGCGCGACATTCCGATGCCGTACCATCCGGTGCTGCTCGATGCGGTGCTGCCCGGAGTCGCGCAGATCGGCGAGGCGGTGGAGCGATTGCTGCGGGTGTGACCTCGCCGTACGCTATGAGTATGCCACTGCCGCTGTCGGCCGCACCCTGCTGTCGCCGGCCGACATCGAGTATTCGCCGCGTCGCCTCGTGCAGCCCGATCTGTTTGTCGTGCCGTTCACCCCGGGGCAGCCGCCGCGCGAGTGGACCGAGGTGCGTGACCTGCTGCTCGTGATCGAGGTGCTCTCACCATGCACGGCGCACGTCGACCGTCACCGCAAGCGTCGGATCTACCTCGAGGAAGGCGTCCCGACCTACTGGATCGTGGATCTCGACGCGCGGCGCATCGAATGCAGGCGCCCCGGTGCCGTGCACCCCACCGTGCACGAGCAGTCGATTTCGTGGCAGCCCCGCACCGACGTCGCCCCGCTCGAGATCGACCTGCTGGCGTTCTTCGCGGCGCAACCGTAGGTTGTTGTTGCGGCTCACGCCGCGCCCCTTTCTCCTCATTGGTGCGTCATGGATCGGCAGTACGTCGCTCGCCCTTCGATTGTCCGGCCTCGGCCGGC
Organism: Gemmatimonadaceae bacterium; assembly: GCA_025453875.1. Classification (GTDB taxonomy): domain Bacteria; phylum Gemmatimonadota; class Gemmatimonadetes; order Gemmatimonadales; family Gemmatimonadaceae; genus JAABRT01. The sequence goes on from JALOPN010000146.1 coordinate 3,609, forward strand.
GCACGCCGCCCGCGCTGCGGGCGGTGTCTCGACGGGCATGATTCACTCTTTCGAAGCAGCGACTTCTCGGTAGACGCGTCACGCGCGCAATGACCGACACGCCCCGCCTGCTTCCCATGTGAAGCGGCGGGGCGTGCCGTATCTGATCCCTGTGAGGTAGGACGTGTCATTGCCGTTACCATCTGGTCCCGACGATCCGCCGCGCTCGCTCCGCCTCGTGGCGCGCGACATTCGAGACGCGCTGCGCGGGACGACCATCGACTACACCGCCGGATCGCTCGGTCGCGCGATCCTGCTGCTCGCGGTGCCGATGGTGATCGAGATGAGCATGGAGAGCGTGTTCGCTGTCGTGGATGTGTTCTTTGTGGGCCGTCTCGGCGCCGCGGCCGTCGCCACGGTGGGGCTGACCGAGTCGCTCATGATCGTGATCTACACGCTGGCGTTCGGTCTGAGCATCGGCGCGTCGGCCACGGTTGCGCGACGCATCGGCGAGAAGTCACCCGACGCCGCCGCGCGCGCGGCGGTACAGGTCCTGCTGCTCGGCACGCTCGTGTCGGGGCTGCTCGCACTCGTCGGCGCCGTCTACACGCCGGAGTTGCTCACCCTCATGGGGGCCGACGCCGAAGTACTGCGCACCGGCACCATGTACGCGCGCATTTCGCTCGCGGGCAGCGCGACGGCGTTTCTGCTGTTTCTCGTGAATGCGGTCTTTCGTGGCGTCGGCGACGCTGCGGTCGCGATGCGCGTGCTCATCCTCGCGAACGCGATCAACTGCGTGCTCGATCCGGCGCTCATCTTCGGCATCGGACCGTTCCCGACCCTCGGCCTCACCGGCGCCGCGATCGCCACCACGATCGGTCGCGGCATCGGGTTGTTGTACGCGCTCTGGTTGCTCTCGCGTGGCACCGGCCATCTCGCCGTGCAGCGGCACCACCTGCGTGTGGAACCCGCCACGATGTGGAGTATCGCGCAACTCTCCGGCTGGGGCACGGTGCAGGTGGCCATCAGCTCGGCGAGCTGGATGGGGCTTGTGCGCGTGATCGCCATGTTCGGCAGCACCGCCATGGCCGGTTACACGATCGCGATTCGCATCCTGATCTTCGCCCTCATGCCGGCGTTCGGCATCGGCGCAGCCGCCGCAACGATGGTGGGGCAATCGCTCGGCGCGAAGCTGCCGGATCGCGCCGAGCAGGCCGTCTGGACGGCGGCGCGATTCAACATGGCGGTGCTCGGTGCGGTGGGCGTGGTGTTCCTGCTCGCGACGCGTCCGCTGGTGGGAGTGTTCACGCAAGACGCGGCCGTGATCGAGGTGGCGGTGTTCGGTCTGCGTGTCGTGTCGATCGGGTTGCCGGTGTACGCGCTCGGCATGGTGCTGGAGCAATCGTTCAATGGCGCGGGTGATACGCAAACCCCGACGTGGCTCAACGTGCTGGCGTTCTGGGTGGTGCAGATTCCGCTGGCGTGGTTGCTGGCAACGCGCGCTGGGCTCGAACAGCGCGGCGTGTTCATCGCGGTGCCGATTGCGTACGTCGTGCTGGCAACGGTGAGCGCGATGCTCTTCAAGCGCGGCCGGTGGAAGCTGCGCGAGGTGTAGCCCTCGCGTCAGTCGGTTGGTCGCTTGCGAAGAGGTGCGGGGCGCACCGGACGCGGCTTGTCGCCATCGTTCGGCTGCGCCCCCCAGTCGCGTTTCGGGTCACCCTTCCTGCGCCCGCTCCCGCGGACGCTGCCGTCCGTGTCCTCCCTTGCCACCTTTCATGCGGTCTCCGACAGAGCGTGTTGGCGATCACCCCGTGCGACCGACGGGACCGACGTCACGGCATGATCGCGACGCGCAAGCATGCTCGTCTCGCGCTGCCGAGGGAGTGTAATCATCGCGCTCGCGCGACGCTGCGCATCTGGATGGAGTTCGCTTTACGCACGACGCCCCCGCGCGACGTCAATCGCAGCGGGGGCGCAGAGGTGCTCGACCGATCGGACGAGCCGAATCGAATCGAATCAACGCCGGTACTCGACCGATCGGACGAGCCGAATCGAATCGAATCAACGCCGGTACAGCATCAAAGTAAGGCGCTCAGGCGGTCCGACGACGACGCGCGGCCGCAAGCCCAGCGACACCGAGCCCGAGCAATGCCAGCGTCGACGGCTCCGGCACTGAGGACGCCGCGAACCGCTCGATGACCACGTTGTCGAGGATCGGACCGATATTGTCCGCGCTGAACGTGCCCAACGCGAACTTCAGGCTGCCAGCCTGCGCGGCCACGAACTCGAAGGAACTCGCGACAAACGGATCGGTGCCGAGGATGTTCGTCTGCGCGGAGAACGTGGAAGCAAAGGTTCCGCTTGTGGAGAACACACCACCGAACACGCCAGTGCCGACGTAGGATGCGAAGTCAGTGTTCGACCCGAAGATGAGATTCGTGAAGAACGAGTCGTTCACACCGTTCCGCTGGTTCCCCGACACCTGGAACGAGATGCGCATACGGTCACCCGCCATGAACGTATAGGCGTCCTTGGTGGTGATGCCACGCGGTCCCGGCAGCGTTGACGTCGTCGCGCTCCCGTCGAGATCGACGCAGCGACCAATTCCGCCAACGCAGTCGATGGAGAAGCTCCCGCTCTGCACCACATCAACGGTGCCGAACACGTCCCAGTTCACCAGCCCTGCGGGATTGAGCGCGGCGGGGTCGCTCTCGAAGTTGTCGGTCAACAGCACCTGCGCCTGAATCGGCGAGGTCGCGAGCAATGTGCCCAGTACAGCGACAGTGAATCCGACGCGCATGAGGAGGTCCGGTTGGGGAGAATGACGGAGAATCGCTGCCGTCCGAGCACGAACGCACGTCCGTGTCAGCCAGCGGGGGGAAGAGTGCGACGCGACCCGAACGTGCGCAATGCGGCCCGTCGCGTAACGGGCCCTTGCGGAAACGATGCGTACCGGCAGTGTGACGCGGCGCGTCAGATCGCCTTGAACTCGTCGAACGGCTGACGGCACGCGTTGCAGGTGTGGATCGCCTTGCACGCCGTGCTGCCAAACTCGCTCTGGAGGCGTGTGTCCGTGGAGCCACACCACGGGCACGTGACCGGCGCGCGCCGGCGCGTGAGCGTGATCAGGCCACCCGATTCCGCACGCCCCGGCGGGGCGATGCCGTACGCGCGCAGCTTCTCGCGCGCGTCGGGACCGATCCAGTCGGTCGTCCACGCGGGCGCAAACACGAGCTGCACGGTCACGTCCGAGGCACCGGCCGCGAGCAGGGCGGCACGCACATCGTCCTCGATCTCGCGCATCGCCGGACAGCCGGAGTACGTGGGCGTGATGACGACGTGCACGCGACCGTCCGTCACCGACGCGTCGCGCACGATACCGAGTTCGACCACGCTGATGACCGGCACCTCCGGGTCTTTCACCGTCTCGAGCACGGCAAAGACATCGTCGCGTGAGCGCAACGCGTGCGGCACGACGTTCATATGTCGCTCACCACGTGGCGCCGGGATGCGCCCGCGCCACGCTCTGCATCACCGACAGCAGATGCCCGAGATGCTCGGTGTGCCGACCACGCCGTCCGCCCGACGCCATGAGCTTGACCGGCTTCACCTCGAGCGTCGCGCGCGTGAGCACATCGCCCACGATGGCGTCCCAGCGTGCCTTGGCAGCGGCGTGATCGAAGCAGCGGCGTGATCGAATACGATGCCCTGCTCCGCAACCGCGGCATCCACTGCGTCGTGTTCGAACAACTCGCCCGTGTAGCGCCACAGCGTATCGAGCGCATCCTGCACACGACGGTGACTCTCGTCCGTGCCATCGCCAAGCCGCACCACCCACTCGCTGCTGTGGCGCAGGTGGTACTTGTCCTCCTTGAGCGCCTTCGCGGCAATGGCCGCCACCTCGGCGTGCGCGCAACGTGTCAACGCATCGAGCTGCACCACACTGTACGCGTCAAAGAGGAACTGCCGCACCATCGTGAACCCGAAGTCGCCACGCGGCAGCTCCACGAGCAGCGCATTCCGAAAGCGCACCGCGTCGCGGAAAAAGGCGAGCGCGTCGGCGTCGCGTCCCTGCCCCTCGACCTCACCCGCGAGCCCGAGAAACATCGACGCTTGTCCGATCAGGTCGAGCGCGAAGTTCGCGACCGCGATGTCCTCTTCGAGGATGGGCCCGTGGCCGCACCACTCCGAGAGTCGATGCCCCAGCACCAGCCGATCATCACCCAGCCGCAGGAGATACTCCGCGAGCGGATTCGCAATCACCGGCGTA
>JALOPN010000147.1 GCA_025453875.1 Gemmatimonadaceae bacterium
GGCTAGCCTGTGTGCTCCACCTTCACTTCAACACGGAGCGTCACATGGCACTGCAGAATGCGATCGGCTGGTTCGACCTGTACGTGGATGATCTCGAGCGCGCGACCACGTTCTACGAGACGGTGCTGCAACAGCGGCTCGAACCGATGGGTGATCCGACCGGGGAGACGGTGATGCGCGCGTTCCCCGCGAAGATGCAGGCGTACGGGGCGGCGGGCGCGCTCGTCAAATCGGCACACGCGCGCCCGGGGGCGGGGGGGACGCTGGTGTACTTCAGCGTGGCCGACTGCGCCGTCGAGGCCGAGCGGGTGCGGGCGGCCGGGGGCACGGTCGTGCGGCCGAAGTTCTCGATCGGGGCGTTCGGCTGGGTCGCGATCTGTCAGGACACCGAGGGGAACCTGTTCGGGCTGAGCTCGATGGTGTGATCTACGGAAAAACCAGTTGACAGCGGAGTAGGTTGCGCAGAGTTTACGGGAAATGCAGTAACAACCCTCTGAGCCTCGCATGCTACACCGTCCCGTCCGCGCTTCCGCTCGCTGCCAGCGCCTCGTGGTTTCACTCGCTGTCGTCGTGATCAGCGTGTGCGTCGCGTCGCGCTGCGCCTGGGCCCAGCCGCGAGTCCTCGATCTCACCGGCGCGCCTGACGCCCGTCTTGCGGAGCCCTTCACGCTGATACTCGGTGTGCGCGAACTTGTGGACGGTCGAGTGATTGTGGCGGATCCACGTGATCGACGGCTGATGCTCGCGGACTTCGGGTCGGGCGACGCAACACCGATCGGTCGTGCTGGCAGCGGCCCGGGAGAGTACCAGTTCCTCGGCGTCCCACTGGCTGGTCCTCGCGGAACGACGCGGTTGGTGGATCCGATCCTGCGTCGCGTGCATGTGATCACGGCCGAGGGGCGCTTCGCTGCGCAGTCGCTGCCGTTTCCCGCGGTGAATCTGCCTGGCGGCATCTCGGTCGAGCGCGGCACTGATGCGCGCGGGCGGTTGTACTTCGAAGGCAGCAGTCTCGATGAGGCGGGTGGCCGCTTCCTCGACTCGGTCTTCGTGGTACGCTGGACACCGGACGATGGCACGGTCGAGCGCCTCACGCGCGTGGCGAATGGTGGTCGCGTCCGCGTGATGACGCCGAGCGGTCCGAGTTCGTTTGCGCGCACGGTGACGCCATTCCCGCATCTCGACGCATGGATACCGCTGCCCGACGGTCGTGTGATGCTGGTGCAGCACACGCCGTTCCGGATCGATGTGATCGAAGCCAACGGACGCGTGCAACGCGGTGCGGTGTTGCCGCATACGGCGCTCCCCGTGACCGCTGCGGAGCGTGCGGCGTTTCGTGCGCGCACCGGTCCGCGACGGGTCAGCGCCGTGCAGCGCGATGGGGGCAGTGGTCCGCCGACGCGCGGTCCCGAGTTTCCCGACGACGCGTTTCCGGAAACGATGCCACCGTTCATTGCGTCGTCTGTGCGCGTGACGCCCACCGGTGAGGTGTGGATCGGGCGCAGTTTCGCGCACACGGATCGCACACGACGCTATGACATCGTGGACGGGAGCGGCCGCCTCGTCGGATCGGCGGTGCTGCCGGCGCAGGCGGAGGTTGTGGGTTTCGGCGCGGGAGCTGTATATGTGGCACGCACGGATCCGTCGGATGATCTCGTGTATCTGGTGCGGCATCGACGCTGAGTTGAGCGCCGCACCACTCGGCATGCGTCACCACTCGCTTCGTCTGTGCCGTCGGGAGGGATCATTGATCTGGCTTCCGGCGTTCGTTTCCCGTACGTTCGCATGAGCGTGCAGGCCAACGCCGTCGGTACGTCAGACCTTTGCCGATCGAGGAATTGTGTATGTCCAGGTGGAGCGTTCGCATGCAGTCGGCGGTCGGCGTGATCGCGCAGGTTGGTGGCGCCACGCTCGTGATGTTCGCAGGCAACCTGCGCGAGCCGTGGATGGTCGTGACCGGTGCCATGGTGGGGGCCGCGGGGCTCCTGTTGTGGGGCAAGGCGGCTCGACTTCGCGGTCGTATCGATGCGGAGCAGGAGCAGGAGGCGCTTGCTCGCTCTGCCATGCGCACTGATCAACTGGTGCTTGAACTGCAGCAGCAGGTGTCGGTGCTGCGTGGCGAGCAGCACGCATTGTGGCAGGCTTCGTTGCAGGCCGCTGGCGACGCGCGATCGGTGGCGGAGCCGTCGACGCGCCATCGACTCGATGCTGGTGCTGAACCGCGGCCACGCACCGGAACCACGCCGCTTCCGCCACAGTAGCCCCGATGCGTCCTGCTCTCCTGCTCGGTCTCGCCGCGGCAATGGCGTCCATCGTTGCCGCGCTGCTCATTCGCTCGGTGCCGTCGTCGACCTCGCTCATCACAACGCTGCACTTCGTGGTCAACCTTGCGCTCTTCACGGGCGCCGGTGCGCTGGTGGCGCGGCGCGGTGGCTCGGGGTGGCGCGCGGGGGCGGTGGCGGGCGCGGTGGACGCCGTGCTGGGGCACCCGATCGCCTTCCTGCTGTCCGATCCGCCGCGTGAGCTACTGCTGTCGCAGATCGCGAGCGGCGACGTGCCGGTCACCCAGGAGCAGGCCGAGGCGCTGATCACGACGATGCATCGCACGGGGGCGGTGGTGGGGGCGGTGTCCGCCGTGGTGATCGCGGTGATCGCGGGCGCCGTCGGTGCGTGGCTTGCCCGGCGAGGGCAGCCGACGGTCGCGGGTTAGCCCGGGCGGCCGCGCGGCCGCTCGCCGTTGCCGCGTCCCTTGCGTGTGATGCCGTCTGTCGTAGGATTTCTGCGGAGCCATCGCGTGCGCGGTGCGCTCGTCCCACCCTCATCGCCTTCCGTCATGCGCCTCCGCGTCCGCCATCTCGCCACCGCCGTCGTTGTTCTCGCGCTCTCGTTCACTCGCACGGCCGCCGCGCAGGCGGAGGCGGAGAAGACGCCGCTCGCGCAACGCATGACCGCCATGAACGTCGCGCTCCGCCAGATCACGGCGCAGGTCGCAGACCCGTCGAAGAATGCGAGCACGCTCGAGCAGGTCGTGATCTTTCAGACGAACGCCAGCGAGGCGCTGACCTTCAAGCCCGAGAAGACGGCGCAGGTGCCGGACGCCGAGCAGGAGAAGTTCGTGGCTGATTTTCAGAGCGGCATCAAGGCGCTGCTCGTGAAGGTGGACAGCCTCAAGATGGCCGTGGAGGCGGGCAAGAACGACGACGCGGCAAAGCTCGTCGAAGACATGAAGTCGTGGCAGCGCGAGAAGCACCCGGTGTTCCGCATTCGGCGGCCGTGAAGCCGCGCGCGGAGTGAACGCCGCACTCGCTCCTCGCCGCTGGACGGATGAGGAGCGGGGGCATCCGCTGTTGTTCATCGAGACGGTTCGATCGCCTCGTGAAGTGTGGCCGTTACCAGCGGGCCGGCATCGAGTATTGGATCGTGGATCTCGACGCGCGGCTGCTCGAGCGGTGGATGCCCGGGGAGGACCGCCCGAGCATCCACCGCCCGAGCATCCACACACAGCAGCTCACCTGGCAGCCGACCGGTGCGGCGACGCCGCTGGTGCTCGACCTCGAGCGGTTGTTTGACGAGGTGTTGGGGCCGGCGACTTCCCACCCCTGAGTCCTGCTGCGAGCTCGCTACCGCTCCAGGCGAAATCCCGGGATCACGCTCGGCCGCCGATCCGCCTGCGCGACGAACCAGCCGGTGAGATACAGCCACTGTGTCATGCGCGTGAGCGTCGCGTCGTGAATGCTCGCGGGACGTCTCACGCGCCACGTGTTGGGGCTGCGCACGTCGCACGACGTAGATTCACCCCATGACCCAATCGCTCGGAAGCCCCGCCCCGTCCGTGCTCGTCATCGGAGCCGGTGCTGCCGGCACGATGGCCGCGATTCACGCCGCCATGCACGGCGCGGACGTGACGCTGCTCGAGCGTACCGCCGACGGTGGTCGCAAGATCCTGATCAGCGGCGGCGGGCGTTGCAACGTGCTGCCCATGCAGCTCGACGAGTCGCGCTTCGAAACCGATTCGTCGCGCAACACGTTGCGACGATTGCTGCGCGCCTGGCCCCTCGCGGAACAGCGCCGCTTCTTCGAGGTGGACGTGGGCATTCCGCTCGCGGAGGAGCCGGCACTGCGCAAGGTGTTCCCCGCGTCGCACAAGGCGCGTGACGTGCGCGATGGACTGCTCGCACTCGCGGCGCGCCATGGTGTGCGACTACGGTTCAACGCGCGTGTCCTCGACGTGGTCCCCGTCGGCTCCGCGGAGGCGCCGATGTGGCGCGTGACGCTGGAGGACGGCGGCGCGCTTGAGGCCGAACGCCTGGTGCTCGCGACAGGCGGCCTCTCGGTGCCGGCCACGGGCAGCGACGGATTCGGTCTGCGCATTGCGCGATCGCTCGGCCACGAGATCCACGCACCATACGCGGCGTTGACGCCACTCACGTGCGAACCGTCGCCCTACACGGAGCTGGCCGGCATCTCACTGCCAGTCACCCTCTCGGCGCAGGCGGGCGCGCGACGTGCTACGGCGACCGGTGGCTTCCTGTTCACACACCGCGGCTACAGCGGGCCCGCCGCACTCGATGTGTCGCACGTGGCCGTGCGCGCACAGCAGGATGGTGGTGACGGCGCGCAGCTGCGAGTGCAGTGGACTCCACACGACGAAGCCGCATGGACACGCGCGCTGCAGCCGCAGGGCAATCGCACCGTGGGTTCGGTGGTGCGCGGAGCGTTGCCCGACCGGCTCGCGCAGGTGCTGCTCGCGATGGCGCAGGTGGACGCCGATGAGCGACATCGACTGCTCGACACGCTGGTGCGCGGTACACTGCCGACGTCGGGTGACGAAGGGTACAAGAAGGCCGAGGTCACCGGCGGTGGGGTGGACCTGGGTGAGGTAAACCCGCGCACGATGGAGAGCCGGCGCCACGCCGGACTGTTCCTGTGCGGCGAGCTGCTCGACGCGTTCGGCCCCATCGGCGGGTACAACTTCTACTGGGCCTGGGCGACGGGGCGTGCGGCCGGGGTCGGGGCGGCGGAGCGCCGGAGCGAATAAACCCAGGCCGCCCCACCGGCATCGAACCGGCAGAACCCTTCGCTCCCGCTGGATGCCCCGCTGGTTGCCCCATTGTCCGCGCTCGTGCCTGTGACCGATCCGCCGACTGCGGGTGGAGTCGGCCCTGACGTCCGTGCGGCCCGCGAGGGCGACGCGGAGGCGTTCACGCGCCTCTACGACGCGCACGTGGCGCCGCTCTTCGCATTCTGTGTCGGACTCACGGGTGATCGACAGGCCGCCACGGAGCTCGTCCAGGACAGTTTTGTGCGGGCCTGGGAGGCGCTATCCGGCTTTCGTGGTGAGAGCAGTTTCGGCACCTGGCTGCACCGCATCGCGGTCAATCTCATGCTCACCGACAAGCGCTCGTTTCGACGTCGCGCGTTGCGCGTGGCGATCGAAGCCGACCTGCGTAGCGACGGTGCCGCCTCACCACTCGACGCGGAGTCGGCCGCGCCATCGGATGCGGCGGCGCGGATCGACATCGCACGCGCGGTGGCGCGCCTCCCGGCCGGGGCGCGCACGGTGTTCGTACTGCACGACATCGCGGGATACCAGCACGCCGAGATCGCGACGCAGCTCGGGATCGCGGAAGGTACCTGCAAGGCTCATCTCTTTCGTGCGCGGCGTCTGCTGCGCGGGATGCTCGATCGATGACCGATACCGACAACGAAAGCACCGATCTCCGCGCGCAATGGCACGCGGCCACGCACACCGAGGCACTGCGGCCGACGGCCGCCGAACATGCCGCGATGCGCGCGCACGTGTTGGCGGCAATCGCGGCGGGGAGGACCGCGCGAGTTGGCGGCGGAGCGAACGCGCCTCGCTGGCGCTGGGCCGCCGCGGCGTCGCTCGCGGCGGCCGCGGCCATGCTGGTCTTCGTGGCGCGTCGCGATGCGCCGAATCTCGCCGTCGAGATGGAGGGCGTCAGCGCAGCCTCGATGCGCACGGCGCTCACGTTGGCCACGCGTGACGCATCGCCTGAGTTCGCGGTGCTCGATGCTGCGGCGCGCGAGCTCGACGACGCGCTGCGACGCACGCCCGATGACACTGAACTGCGCAGCTTTCGCGCCTCGCTCGACGCGCGTCGCGATGAACTCGAAGCGCGCATCCGGAGTGTGACCGAATGACGCGCCACCTGCTGCTTGTGCTCATTCCGCTGCTGGGGAGCGCTGGTCTCGTTGTACCGTTCCCCAGCGAACAGCCCGTGGTGCGGGGACTCGCCGCATCGGCCGACGTGACGATGCGGCTCTACGTCCCGGCGGGTGATGTCACCGTCGAGACGTGGGACCGGGACTCCGTGCACCTCGCAGGACAGCTCGGCGCGAACGCATCGGTGTTCGGCGGCGGTACGCGGACGCACATCAAGCTCGGCATCGAAGCGCGCTCGAACGCCGACTCGACGCTGCCCCGCGCCTCGCTGCGAGTGCGCGTGCCGCGTGGCGCACGGCTCTGGATCAAGATGATCGACGGACAACTCCTCGTGTCCGGGACGCGTGCCGAGCTCGAGGCGTACACCGTGCGTGGGGCCATCACCGTACGCGATGTCGCGGGAATCACCTCGGTCGAGTCGATCGACGCACCAGTGATCATTGCGGGGGCGACTGGTGATCTGCGCGTGCGAGGCAGTCGTGGTCGCGTGTCGCTGACCGATGTGACGGCGACGATGTCGGTGAGCACCGTGAGTGGCGAGGTGACGCTCACGCGGACTGCGGCCGACGGCCGCGTGGAGACGATCGGCGGGCGCATTGCGGTGGACGGCGTCGCGGCCGGTGGTACACTCGAACTGCAGTCCCACAACGGTGCCATTGAGGTGCAGGTCCCCGCGACACGGATTCCGATGCTCACACTGACGTCGCGCAGCGGCACGGTGACGGGCGCAGCGCTGCGGGGCAATACGGCGCATGGAACGATCATTGCGCGTTCGTTCAAGGGCGATGTGCGCGCCGTGGCGACGGATCGCGTGCGATAGTTCTGCGCGACGGCGACGCGCCGATAAACGCGGCCCCGTCCATCGGCATCTCTCTTCTGTCGTTTCACTCATCCTTCGACAGGAGATGGCGCATGTTCCGCACCACGATGTTCGTCGCCACGCTGGCCATGGTTTCGGCCGCAGGCGCACCCGTTGGCCCGCCGCACCTGCGCGTTGCGCCCGTGGCGCGAGGCGTCGTGCCGACCACGCTGTCGGTGCAGGTCGAGCACCACGTGCAACCGGAGTCGTTTCAGCTGACGGCGCGCGCGGAATCGCGGCGTGGTGCAGAGCGTGTGGTACGCATGCTGCCGGTCCGGCGCCAGGATGCCGAAACGTTCACCGTCTCCATCGCACTCGAGCGCGGACAGCCGTGGGTGATCGTGATGGCGGCGGAGCAGGGCAGTGGTGGCGCGCACGGCGTGGCCGAGGCACTCGTTGCCCTGACGCCTGACGGCGCGGTGCATTCGACCACATATCCGAAGCCGTCCTTCACGGACGGGAAGCCGTCGCGGGTGAGCACGCAGGATGTGGGCGCTGCGCTGTCGGCGATCCCGGTTTCGGCGACTGCCACTCCCGCCGCCTCTGGGCCCACCGCGGCGAACGGCAACGCCACGGTGGACTCTGCGCAGTCGGTGGTGCGCTGGCGCGGGACCAAGTTCGGCGGTCGGGGGGCGCACGCCGGTACCGTGCGTGTCAGGAGCGGGGTGCTCGACTACGATGTGCGGCGCGCCGAGTTGCGTGGTGGCACGATCGAGCTCGACATGCGCAGCATCGCCGTCACCGACATGCCGCTCGGTGAGGCGAGCGCGCGCCGCAAGCTCACGACACACCTGCTGGCGGCCGACTTCTTCGACGTCGCGCGATACCCCACGGCTCGCTACACGGTGCAGCGGGTCACGATGCGCGGCGGCAACCTTGCCAGACTCGAGGGCGCGCTCACGCTGCGTGGCGTGACGCGGCCCTTCGCGTTCGAGGCGACGGTGTGGTCGTTCGAGCCGACCCGACTGCACGCGACCGCGCGTGCGACGCTCGACCGCATGCAGTGGGGCGTCGCGTTCCGCGGGTCGCGGCTCACGAATGATCTCGTGGACGACATGATTCACCTCGAGTTCGACCTGGTCGCGCAGGTCCGGAACGGGGAGGCCACACTGTGAGCCGATCGCGACGGTCGAGCACGGCCACGCGGGTGTGCCGCATAACGCTGATGTCGATGGTGAGCAGCCTGCTACTCACGGCGGGCGCGCGCCACGCGAACGCGCAGAACTCGCCCGATGACGCTGCCTGCAAACCTCCGGCGGTTCCCGAGGGAGGAGGCCGTCTTTCGTCGGCGCTGACACTCGTTACCGCGAGCGAGGCCGGCGATCCGCTCGAGCTCACGCTGCGCTTTCGTACGCGCCAGGGGCGTCCGTTGCGTGATCTCGTGGTCTACGTCTACCACACGGATGCGTCCGGGGTGTACCGACGTGCGCCCAACGCGTCGGGGTGCTTTCGTTTCCACGGCGTGTTGCATGGCTGGGCAACGCCCGACGCCGACGGCATCGTCACGGTGCGCAGCATTCGCCCGGGCGCCTACGCGAACAGCACCGAACCGGCCCATGTGCACGTCGTGGTACGGTTTCCCGGACAGCAGGGTTTCTACCTCAACGACGTGCTCTTCGACGACGATCCACGCGTGACGCCGGCCGTTCGCGCGGCGCAGCGACTGCCCGGTGGCGCCGGCGTGGTGACGGCACGGCGAGATGCACGGGGCGTCTGGCTCGCGGAGCGCCTGGTAACGCTGGAGCCACCGCGACGGTAACGTTGTCTCGCGGCAGTTCGTGCAGCCGCGACCACTTCGCTATCCCGCTCGCATGCTCGATTGGATTCGTCGTTTCTTCGCCGGCGATGCTGGCCCACCGCCCGATGGCGTCACGGTCGAACGGGACGCCAGTGGCCGGATTGCGCGCGTGTCCGCATCGCTGCGCGCATCACGAGACACCGACGCGCAGATCGCGCATCCGCGCGTCGCGTTCACCGCGGCTCTCGCGCCGGTCCTCAGCGCCGCGAGCCGCTGGCTGTGCGAGCGCAACATCGTTGCCGCGCAGCAATGGGCGATCGGGCTGGAGCAGCGCTACGACGTGGATCAGGCGGAGGGACGGCTGACGCTCGAGTTCGAAGTGCCGCCCGCGCTGGTCCTCGAAGTGCAGGTGCTCGGCAGCTTCGATCCGTCGGACCGGAGCTTCATGTGGAGCTGGCACAATGCGTCGGTGCAGCCCGCAATGCAGGTGGCGGCCCTCCGCGCCCGCACGGAAGGGGAGCGCATCGGTGAACCCACGTTCACGACACCGGTGCAGACGGTCTCGTTCGATGAACTCACGCCGTTGCTGGCGTACGCGGCGCAACTCGCCGAGGCCGATGGCGTGTATCGGGCCGTGTTGCCGAACCATACGTCGGTGTTTCTCACGTATCAGCTCCCACGCGGCGCGGCAGCGCTGCCGCCCATGGATCCGGCGTTCGCGAAGCTCGTGCTCGATCGTGTGCACCAGTACGACCGTGATCAGTTCGCGAACGATCGTGCCTACCACGAGGGCCCGCCTGATGATGACGGGACGCATCTCGAGCGTGTCATGCAGGCCAAGCTGACGATCTGGCAGCGAGATTGGGTCACTCACGACGACACGTGGCCGCCGGACTCGACGGGTTGGCCGTCGGCGCACGATCGGCGTCGTGCCCATCAGGCGTTCCTCGCCCCGCATCCGCAGGGCGGCGTGCTCGATGTGACGATCGGCGATGGCTCGCAGCAGAGCGTGTACTGCGTCGAGTCCGTTGGCGACGAGGCGAAGATCACCGATCAGCTGATCGACTGGGGGCGAGGCTTCGTGTGGCCGCGCTGGCCACTCTGAGCACAAGCACTCAGCTTTGTCGGGACGCCCGCATGGAACCACTCGCCAGCAGAACGCCTATCACGCTGATGCCCTGGTCGCCCTCGGCGTCTGCGTCGCACTGCCGACGCTTGCGGCACAGCCGGTGATCGCGCCTCGGCTCGCCGCGCGGCAGGCGCCCGATCCTGCCCCGTCCCCCGATCCGTCGTCGCTCCTGCCCACGTCCGACGAGTGGCCGTTGCTCATCGCGATGCCGTTCGCGGGCGCGCTCGGCGCGCACGTGCTCGGGTCACCGAAGGGGTGGGCCCGCACCTGGGACGGCTACGGTAATCGGCTCGGTGATCAGGTGGGGTTCCTCCTCATCGAAGAGAGTGTCCGCCGCGTGTTGGCGAATGTGCTGCCGCCCACCGCCCCACGGTCCTCCTGCTGGGCGTCCGCTCGCCGTGCCGTGCGCAATCTCACGGTAGGCAGCGGCTGCGCGCTCTGGAGCACGGTGGCCGCGCAGCCGGCGACGGGCGAGGGTTGGCGCTTCAACGC
>JALOPN010000148.1 GCA_025453875.1 Gemmatimonadaceae bacterium
GCTTCGAGTCGATCGCGCAGCGCGCCGAGGTGCGCGACCTCGCGCTCACGATCGGCCACGGCGAGTTCACACGCCACGGCGAAGCCGACCGCGTAGGGCACGTTCTCGGTGCCTGGGCGGCGGCCGCGATCCTGCGCGCCCCCGTGGAGCAGCGGGGTGAGCGTCACGCCTCGGCGAATGAACAATGCGCCAATGCCCTTCGGCGAGCCGAGCTTGTGGCCGCTGATGGTGAGCAGATCCACCGGCAGCGTGCGCAGGTCGATGGGGAGCTTGCCGAACGCCTGCACCGCGTCGGTGTGCACGAGCGCGCCGACGGCCTTGGCGTGCGTCGCCAACGCGGGCAGGTCCTGCACCACACCGATCTCGTTGTTGACCCACATCACGCTCGCCACGGCGAGCGAATCATCGCAGAGCGCGGCGAAGGCGGCGCTGTCCGCTACGCCATGTTCGTCGACGGGGACGAAACGCTCACGCCCGCCCTCGCGTACAACCTGATGGCAGGCTTCGAGCACCGCCTTGTGTTCGATCGGCGTGGAGAGCACGGTCGACCGACCGTGGGCGTGGGCGGCGCGCCAGGCGCCGAGCACGGCGAAGTTGTCGCTTTCGGTGCCGCCCGAGGTGAAGCAGATCTCGTCGGCGTGCGCGCCGAGGGTGACCGCGACGCGCTCGCGCGCCTCGTCGAGCGCTACACGCGCCTCGCGGCCGAGCTTGTGGGTACTGGACGGATTGCCGAAACGAGTCGAGAACCACGGCAGCATGGCCTCCAGCACTTCCGGGCGAACCGGAGTGGTGGCCGCGTGGTCGAGGTAGACGGGCGACTGGCTCATGTCCGTAACTTACTGGGGAAGCGCATGTTCACCACCTGTTACTACTGTGCCGCGCCGCTGGGGCGCAACGAGGCGGTCGAGGCCATGCCGGTCGGCCGTCGTCTGGCGTTCAACCAGGCGACCGGGCGGCTGTGGGTGGTGTGCCGATCGAGGCCTGCGAGCGGCTCTATCGGGACACACGCAAGCGCGTCGCCACCGACAACATCGGGTTGGCGCGCGTGGCCGACGGGGTCGACCTGGTGCGGATCGGGGCGCCGCTCCGTCCGGAGTTTGCGGCGTGGCGCTACGGTGACCAGTTCGGGCGTCGGCGCCGGCGGCAGCTGACCATCACCGGCGCCGCGGTCGGGGCGGTGGGGCTGGTGATCGCGGGTGGGGTGTGGATTGGCGCGAGCTTCGCGTCCTTTGCCGGGATCTACGGCAACACAGGCATGTGGGATTCGATGATCAACGGCAGCCCCGACGCGGAGATTGCGAAGATCGCAGCGGGTGACGGTCGTCTGCTCGACGTGCGCCGCCGCCACGCGCGCATGAGCGCCCTGCTCAAGCCGTCGGAGATGGATGGCGAGGTCGCACTGCGTCTCGAGCATCGCAAGGGCACGGCCATCCTCACGGGTGATGCTGCGTCGCGTGCGGCGCAGCGGCTCCTGCCGGCGGTGAATCGCTTCGGTGGATCGAAGCGGACCGTCGCCGAGGCGGTGCAGTTTGTCGAGACACACGGCGGCCCCGAGGAGGCGCTGCGCACCATCGCACGGCAACACGGCGCGAAGACGCGCCTGTCTGCTCCTGCGTTCGGCAGCAAGAAGGCCGAGAAGCCGGAGCAGCTCTCGGTGACGAAGGTGCCCGGCGCCCTCCACACGCTCGACGCGGCGGAACGCCTCGCGCTCGAGATGGCGCTGCACGAAGAGAGTGAGCGTCGGGCCATGCAGGGCGAACTCGGTGCGCTGGCCGCCGCGTGGGAAGAGGCCGAATCGATCGCGAAGATTGCCGACGGACTGCTCGAACCCGAGGCGATCAGCGCGCGTGTCGCGCAACTGCGCGCGGAGCGAGACGCGCGCTGATGTACACGCACTGCGTGCACTGCGGTGCCGATCTCGGACGCAACGAGGTGCTCGAAGCGTTTCCGGTGGGACGGCGCGTCGCGTTCGACGAGGCGCAGGGTCGCCTGTGGGTGGTGTGCACACGCTGTGAACGGTGGAACCTCGCGCCGTTCGACTCCCGCTGGGAAGCCATCGAGCAGGGCGAGCGCGCGTATCGTGGCACAACGGTGCGCGTGGCAACCGACAACATCGGCCTCGCGCGCTGGCGCGATGGCACAACGCTCGTGCGCGTGGGACGACCGTTGCGGCCGGAGTTCGCCGCGTGGCGCTACGGTGATCAGTTCGGACGTCGACGCAAGCGGGCGTGGGTGATGGGGAGCGCCGCCGCAGCGGGCGCCGGGGCGCTCGCGACCGGCGCCGTGCTCACGGGTGCGGGATTTCTCGTGCTGCCGGTGATGCTGCATCTGGCCACGGCGCTCACCGTGGCCAGCAGCACGCACCTGCGCCTGCGCCCGCTCGCGCATCCGGACGGCGACTGGTTTCTGCCCTACGGCAACCCTCGGCTCGTGCCGGGCCATGGTGACGAGCCGTGGGCCATCGAGATCGGCTGGGTCAAGCGGCTCGCGTCACCGCGCATCACGTGGCGTGATCGGTTGTCGCCCGGACCGGGGGGAAGCAACGCCGAGAACGGACGGGTCACGCTGCATGGCGAGCTCGCGCGCGACACGCTCGCCAAGCTGCTGCCCGGGGTGAATGGCGGTGGGGCCACGCGCGCGCGCGTAGACGAAGCCGTCACGTTGCTCGACGAGGTGGGTGGCCCCGAGCGTGTGCTGCCGTGGGCCATGGAGCAGCGTCGCGCGTGGGGCGCGAAGCAGACGTTCGGTGATACCGGCGATCTCGGCTACATCCCACGCCCGGCACGGCTGGCCATCGAGATGGCGGTGCACGAGGAGCGCGAACGACTCGCCCTCGCCGGTGAACTCGCCGAACTGGAGCGGGCGTGGCTGCAGGCGGAGCAGGTGGCGTGCATTGCCGATCAGCTGCTCGTACCGGAGGCCATCACGCAGCGCCTCGAGGCGCTGCGTACCTCTCGACCGGCGCGCGACTGATCAGTCGGCCCGGATCATGCGCAACAGGGCGCGCACCGGGGCCGCATCGGCGCCCTGCAGACGCATCGGCAGCGCGCGCAGTTCATAGGCCCCGGGGGTCACATCGCGCAGGTCGAGATTCTCGAGCACGTTCGCGCCGTGATTGAACAGCGCGTGATGCGTGTCGAGCGTCTTCGACTCCTTGTGATCGACGCTCGGGGCATCGGTGCCGAGCAGGGTGAGTCCGCGACGGGCGAGATCCGTGGCGACTTCCGCGTCGAGCCACGGCCACGAGAACGGGAAACGTCCTTCGGCCACGGAGTGGCCGGTGCGCAGGAACAGGCGCACGGGTTCGACCACCGCGAGTCGTTCCGCGAGTTGCGCGCGCGAGATGGCGCCGGAGAGATCGCGGACATCCACGATATGTACGAGGCCGTTGAACGGCTGAACCGGAATGGCGTCGCTGTCACGGGCCCCGTCCTTCACATGCAACGGTGCATCAGCATGCGTACCCACGTGTGGACTCATCGTGATCGACGACAGGTTCACGCTGCCGCCCGTGACAATGCGCAGCGTCCATCCGCACGAGAAGGGCGTGTCGCCAGGCCAGGGCGGCGTTCCGGCGCCGCACGGCACCGTGGCGTCGAACCAGCCGTCATCACGAATCGCGTTCTGTCGCCACTCGGCCTCGAGCTTCTGCTGGGCACGCGCGGCGGCGGCGCGCAGGGACTCGCTCACGTGGCCGCTCCGTACAGCCGACTGCGCACCGCCCACAGGTTCGGAAAGAAGCGATGCGCAATCGTGCGCTGCAGATACTTCGCACCGAGCGTCCCGCCCGTCCCGCCCGTGCCCGGCCCGATGATGCGTTCAACGAGTTGCACGTGCAGAAAGCGCCAGCGTGAGAAGTTCTGCTCGTACTCGAGCAGTCCTTCCGCAATCATGACCAGCGTGGTCGGCGCGGGGCCGGTGTACAGCGTCTCCAGCGTCATGCCTTCATGGGCGACGAGCGCGTCGAAGAGCTCCTGCAGCGTGGGCATCGCGAGTGCGTCACGCACCATGGCGGCCGGTTCGCCGTGTTCGGTAATGGCGGCCATGAAGTGCGGATCGCGCAGGCCGGACAGCGCTTCGATGGCACGGAACTGGTCGCTCTGCGAACCGCTCGAACTGCCGAGGTAGCCGCGGAACTGCTGGAAGCGTTGCGGCGGCAGCGTCTCCAGGGCGGACAGCTGGCCCGCGACGATCTCCATGAGCGCATTCACGCGGCGCACCGCGAGCGCAGCACCCACGGCGTCGAACGCCTGCAACCGCGCAATGAGGCCGTGCAGCTCGTGCAGCAGCACCTTGAACCACAGCTCGCTCGCCTGATGCACGACGATGAACAGCAGCTCATCCGGATGTTCGGGCTGTGACCGCGGATGCTGCAGCGTGAGCAACTGATCAAGCGCGAGATACGACGGATAATCCACTTCGCCCGTATGCGCCGGTGCGGCGTGCACGGTGGTGGCGTCACTCGCGTCCGCGGTCAACGGCGTGACGGGAGTCGTCGGGATCGTCCCGGAGAACGGGCAGCTCACGAAATCCTCCGCTCAGAAGGTCGAGACGTCGAGCGCCAGCACGTCGGTCACGCGCATCGTCTCGTCGGTGTAGAACGGTTCGCCGTACCGACAGCGAATGCGCGCGCCGTAGTGCGCGGCCTGATGGGTGACGATGTCGTACAGCGACTCGCCATTGGGAAACACTTCACCGGCCTGCGTCTGTCCGTCGAACTGCGAGGCGTAGCAGCGGATCGCGGCGAGCTTGCGCTCGAACTGTGCCGAAATGTCCACCACGAACGTGGGCTTGACCGCGTCTTCCCGATACGTGATGGTGTGCAGGAGCTTGAGCGGACGATGGCGTGGCACGTCCGGTACGTAACGCGCGATACCCGCAAGGAAGCACGCGTCGCGCACCAACTCCGACGTGAGGCGATGATCGGGGTGACGTCCACGCGCCGCCGGCGCGATCACGACGCGCGGCTGCAGCTGGCGAATCATCGCCACGAGCGCTTCGCGCGCCGCACGCGTGTTCTCGACGCCGGCATCGGGGAGCCGCAGGTTCTCGCGAATGGTGAGCCCCATGACTTCGGCTGCGGCTTCCGCTTCCTGCGCGCGCAGATCGGCCGAGCCACGCGTTCCCATTTCGCCTTCGGTGAGATCGAGCACACCGACGCGATAGCCGTCGTCGACGGCCTTGATCAGCGTACCGCCGCAGGTGAGTTCGGCGTCATCGCGATGCGCCGCAATGCACAGGAGATCGACAGGAGGCATGGCGAAGGGTAGCGATGCCGGGCGTTCGTAGCCATTCGCCCTGTGTTCGGGCGCGTCGGACCTGAGGCGGCGTGCGCTACTGGCTGCGCGTGAGGTATGCGGCCACACGGTCGGCGACCTGCTGGCCGCTGGCAATGCAGTCGCCCACCGAGACGCCGTGCCGGTAGTTCCCCGTGAGATAGAGACCTGGGTTCTCCTGCTCGGTCTCATCCGCGGCGTCCTTGATGCGGCCGTAGCCGACTTCGTACTGCGGAATGCCACGCGGCCAGTACACGTGCTTGGCAAACACGGGCTCCCCGCGCACGCCAAGCAGATCGCGAAGATCGGTACGGACGAGCCGCACCAGCGCGTCGGTCTGCAGCCGCGCCTGCTCGGGCTGTCGCGCCCCGCCCACGAACACGGTGACCGCCACGTGCCCGTCGGGAGCGCGCTCGGGAAAGAGCGACGAGGTGAAGCTGATGCCAAGGATCTGCCGCTGCTCGACGGAGGGTACGAGCACACCGAACGCGTCGAGTGGATGGGCGACGTCCTCCCGCCGGAAGCCGAGCGTGAGCGACGACACCGGCGGATACGCCACGCCTTCGATGGGCATGGCGTGTTTGCGGATGGCGGCCGGCAGCTCCATGGCCGCCAGGCTGTGCGCGGGTGCGGCCAGCACCACGGCGTCGACCGCGCGCGCGCGCACCGCACCGTCTGGGCCGGATTCGACCACCCAGCGCGACTCGCCCCGATGCACCAGGCGTACGGGCGTCGCGAGCTTGAGCGCGTTGCCCAGCGCATCGGTGAGCGTGTCGGTCAGCACCTGCAGGCCGTCGCGAAACGAGATCAGACGGGCGCCCACGGTCGCGGGAGACGCGGGCAGCTGATTGGG